>NZ_CEZPJD010000080.1:0-3211 GCF_983059655.1 Okeania sp. | reverse complement strand
AGAAAAAGTTTATTCTTGTCTAGGCTCACTGTTATGATCTAAATTAAAATCACTTAAATAACTATTAAGAAAATTATGGGTGAAGCAAAGCGTCGTAAAGAATCATTAGGAGAACAATACGGTCAAGAAGCACGGTTTATTTCTTGGCTGCCAATTACTAAAAGTCAAAGCCAGAAATTTATGCAATTAACTTCAACTGGTGCATGGATTGGTATTGGATTACTCATTGTTGCCTGGTTAACAGTTAGATTCATTGGTCCTGCTTTTGGATGGTGGCAAATTCAATAATTATTTCTATATCTTTAATAAAATTAAAATAACAACTAGTGCTGCTACGCGGAAGTTAAAAGTCAAAAGTATTGATTGGTAAGGCTTTTATGATTTTGTAACTGGTTAGTTATTTCTGTCATCCTGCACTAGAGAAATTTAATAGCTTATAGTTAATTTTTAATTAGCAAGTATTAATAAGAATATTTTTAGAGTCAAATATTTTACAGAACTTTTATCTAATAACATTAATGAGTATTGATTTAGCATCAAAGCTAAGTAAAATACTTACAAATTTATAGATGTAAAAAAATATTTCTTAAAGTTAATATTTCAGATAATCTGACCGTCTAAAAGCTCTATTTATGTATAATTTTAAATGACTCTAGGAAAATGAAATACTCACAATCAATAAAACCAATAGGCTAATAAATTTTATTTATTTTTATCTATAAATAGTTTCCCATCTAAATACTATCTAATATCTATAAAAAATCAACAATTCACTTCTAGAAAACTTTAGATTTAATTGTATTCCTTCAAAACTCTTGCCGACAGGTACTCTAATGCATCTTGATATTATTTAACTTAATAACCATGATTAATTATTTGTATGATTTTCTGGTTTTAGTTTCTTAAATCGCTAATTGTGCAACCTAAAATTTAGTGTTTGAGTCTTTTCAAAGTAAAGAACATAGCACATTGTGTGGATGTTGCTGTTGATACCTTAGCTCAGGAATACTAAAAGTAACCTAATAGTAACCTAATCAAGCATTTGGTATTAAAGGCTACTCAAGAGATGTGCTAAAAATTGATTAGGGATATACTTACTATGTTCAACAGCTAAACACCAGATTTTCATAAAACTTAACTAAAGTTTAAAATTATAGGAGTGTGGTGATAGGAGGATAAAAGTGTTTCTGAGACTTGCAGAACAACATCGTCAATTTGTACAAGACCTAGTAATGAACTTGCAAGCTCTGGCAATTGTGCTAGAGAATAGAGGGTATTTGGCATCTTGTTATACCTGCGGGGGTAAAATGA
The DNA here is from genome assembly GCF_983059655.1 of Okeania sp. Classification (NCBI taxonomy): domain Bacteria; kingdom Bacillati; phylum Cyanobacteriota; class Cyanophyceae; order Oscillatoriales; family Microcoleaceae; genus Okeania; species Okeania sp. The sequence goes on along the minus strand of NZ_CEZPJD010000080.1, from coordinate 1,900 downwards.
ATAGTGCCTCATTTATGGTCAGCTTGGGAGAAAATCACCTGATTCGCTTCCTAGTATCAGATTATGGCATTACATGGACAGAGATGCGAGACGATCGCGAACTAATGAAATTAGAAGGAGCTGAAGCAATTAGCCAGTTACAAGAGCTAGCTAATTTGCTAAAAAATCAGATTCAGCCTTGTCAAAACTCTGGTCAACTTCCGCAGGAAGACTTAAGTTTGAATCAGGTCATCTAGTCTATTAATTTCCTGCGTTAAACCTTTTGGGTATGACGCAGACTTTAATCGGCCTTTAACGTCTTTTTCTACCTGAAAGTACTAGAAGCCATACCGAGCAACTGCTTCTCGGTAGGTTAACTTTTTGCTGGCTCAGAGGTTCTGCTAACGCCTATAGCGCAGATATTCCCCAGGAGGCGTCACTCCAGAGATCGCCTAAAAATAAAGCTTGTACATAGTATACTCAATATAACATAATCATAATTGCATATCTACCGAACATGATATTACTCCCTTTTTAATGCTGTTAAGTCTGAGTAGCTTGAGAAAATGATTCTGAAATAAGTATAAAAATTAGCAACTTAACAATATCTGTAATTCAGAGAATAAAAGCTACTTAGCTCTTATTTTAGATATGTTAGATACATCTAGATAGAATAAATGTTAATCTAGAAATACATAAGTTAAAAATATAACATTAGCCAGACAAAAGATACTACTAAATAAGACAAGTCTGGCAATATATAAAGGAGAGTTGATTGCAAATTATGAGTCTTCTAGAGTCTCAATGGCAACATTTTTTCGTAGACACCAACAATGTACGTTTACATTATGTTACTCAAGGTGAAGGAGAGTTAGTCGTACTCCTTCATGGGTTCCCTGAATTTTGGTATTCTTGGCGCTATCAAATCCCTGCATTGGCCCGTCATTATAAAGTTGTAGTACCAGACTTACGAGGGTATAACGATTCTGAAAAACCAGATAACGGCTATGACTTAGATACTCTAGCTGCTGATATTCGAGGACTAATTGAACGTTTGGGTTATGTTAAAGCACATATTGTAGGCCATGATTGGGGAGGAGCGATCGCCTGGCATCTGGCCCAAAAATTTCCTCAATATCTTAACCGTCTAGCAATTTTGAATGCAGCACATCCACAAAAACTTATTCAAGAAATAACAGGAAATATAGATCAACTACGACGAAGTTGGTATATATTAGCTTTTCAAGTTCCTGGTATTCCAGAATGGTTGATTCAGCAAAATTTAAGAGAATTTATTAAAGGGGTTTTTCAAGGGCAAGCTATTCGTAAAAGTGTCTTTAGTGCCGAAATTACTCAGATCTATCAAGCAGCTCTGGAAAAACCAGGAGCGCTTGTAGCAGCAATTAATCACTATCGTCAATTTCTTTTACCTCAAAACTGGCTAAAAAACTTTTATCCTAAACCATCATTAATTACAGCACCTACTTTAGTTTTGTGGGGAAAAGAGGATTCTTTTTTAAGTCAAAAACTTACAGAAGGTTTAGATAAACTAATTGCAGCTCCTTTTTGGTTAAAAGTTATCCCTGAGTGTGGCCACTGGATTCAGCAGGAAGTACCTCATACAGTTAACAGAGAGCTACTTGACTTTTTACAAAAGAAATAATTGATATTAATTAAGGGAGAAGTCAGAATTCATAATTCAGGACTCAGAAGGGAATAAGAGTGGGCTTAAAGGTATAAAAAGGAGATAGTTTTTTTTATTTCTGGTAAATGGGGTACAAAAATTAACGAAAAACTGCGGGTTCTTACCAGCAATATATGCCTCAGTTATCAGTTAAGTGAAACATACTTTAGCAAAAAGAAAAAAAATCATAGTTGCATAATCTTTAAATTTAAAATAATCAAATACCTGCAACTATGA
>NZ_CEZPJD010000079.1:0-17010 GCF_983059655.1 Okeania sp. | reverse complement strand
TCTTTCAACAGTTTTACTCCTGATTTAGATTGAGATAGCAACTAAATTCATTAATTGATAATTGATAATGGATAATTGATAATTACCTCTGGTTAAAACCGCTACGGAATTGAATATAAGGAGATATTATTTTTTCTCTTGGTTGATTGGATATAGTTAGGGAACCCATCCATCCCTCAACCGCTTTTTTCCCCTTAAAAGGGGGAGGCTTTAAACCAGAATTATTTAATAATTAATAATTAATAATTAATAATTCGGTAAAGATACTAAAAATTAAACAAGTTTAAACTTAGATAATTAACCTTTTCTTGACTACCTTCTACTATAAACTTACTGTCGCGATCGCAACTGCTTTACTATTACGATCTAGTTTTATTATCCAAAATCTAAAAATAGTAAATTCTTTATTATGCTACATTAATATTACTTTATGTAATATACTTAATATAGCACTACGCAAATAGGTTAGGACATTTATAAATGCTCAAAGTTAGTCAGGGATAACTTCTGAATTCTAACTTCTAACTTTTGACTTTTGACTTTTGAATTCTAACTTGCGTAGCACCATAGCTGTGCCTCTAAAATATTTGACAGTAGAATTATGGCAACTTTTCGGGACATCATTAAATACTACCAGGCATACCTACCACTTTCCATCTTAGGTATCGGAGCATCTAGCGCCATCGAACTAATTGATTTAATAGTTCCTTATGCCATTGGCCAGACTTTGAATATACTTTCAGACCGCTCTACAGACTGGCCAATGGAAAACTTGATTGGAGCGGTCTCCAATCTAACTGGACTACCAACTAATCAACTATTATCCCTATCAGTGACATTAGGATTAATATTTTTGGTCAGCATCACCAAAGGTCCAACCACGGCTTGGTTAGGGCACTGGTATCACTGGGTAGTTCCTCTAAGAGCACGTCGAGACCATTTCCAAAACGCCGTCAAAAAAATCCTCACCCTACCTATAGAATTTTATGATGAAAATAACCCAGGACGGATAGCTAACCGTATTTCTAAAGGAGTCTTAAACCACACTTGGATTTATCCTGAAATTGCCGGTATATTAATACCCAAATTAGTTCGTGTAGTTGGAATTTTTATCGTCATCTGTTTAATAGAATGGGAGATTGCTATTCTATTCTTAATTTCTTTTATCTTTATTCTTAGTTTTACTACCAAAACCCTTCAACATCTTGCCAAAATAGAAGTAACTTTTGATAAATATGAAGAAAACACAGAAAGTCGTAACTCCGAAATTATTACCAATATAAAAACAGTCAAAGCATTTGCTACAGAAACTCAAGAGCTGCGCAAACAAACTACCCGAATTAACCGCGCTCTCAAATTTATTATCTATCGAATTCATCGAGGCTATGTCTGGCTATCTATGTATCAGACAACAATTGTTCAATTTTGCCTTTTATTCATTCTGGGTTTAACATTATCAGCAACATTGTCTGGCGAAATTTCTCTAGGATATTTCGTGACTATATATACCCTAGCAAGTATGGCTTATGCAGAGATAACTCCCATCAGTCAACTAACTGAAGAATTTGTCCGTCGCTATGCTTCAATGATTCGTTTCCATGAATTTATGCAATTACCTATAGGTTCTGATGCTGCTAATTTAACCGGAGAAATTGCCAAGTCACAAGATATTAATGCCTATAAATTTACAGGGAAAGTAGAGTCATCTAATTTAAGCTTTGGTTACAATCAAAACCAACCTGTTTTAGAAGATATAAATTTCTTAATTAAACCTTGCCAAACAGTCGCTTTAGTCGGAAAATCTGGCTCAGGAAAATCTACTTTAGTCAAATTAATATTCAGATATTTTCAACCAAATAAAGGCAAAATTTTAATTGATGGAGAAGATATTAATACTCTAGATATTACAGGTTATCGACGTAGATTAGCAATTGTTCATCAAGAAGTAGATATATTCAATGGCACTCTATTAAATAACTTGACTTACGGTAATCCTCAAGCAACTTTTTCCCAAGTTAAAGATGCTTGTAAAATTGCTAAAGTTGATGAATTTATTGAACAAATGCCTCAAGGTTACTATACAGTTGTTGGTGAAAGAGGAATGCGATTATCTGGTGGTCAACGACAACGTATAGGAATTGCTAGAGCATTATTAGTAGACCCAGATGTGCTAATTTTTGATGAGGCAACTTCAAGTTTGGACTATGAAAGTGAGCGATCGATTCAGTTAGCAATGCGTAATATTTTTGGTACTCGCACTACGATTATTATTGCCCACAGATTAAGTACAGTTAGGGAGGCGGACAAAATCGTAGTTCTTGACCAAGGTAAAATTGTCGAAGTTGGTAGTCACGAAGAATTATTAGCTCAAAAAGGTATTTATCGCCGACTACATTCATTACAAGAGACTGGGGAATTAATAGCTTAAGTCTGGCAGGAGGGAGTGGGGGAGTGGGGGAGTGAGGGAGTGAGGGAGAAATTAAAAAATATATCTTCATCATTACTATGCAGGGCTCCCCTTGCCACTCATAACTTTTTCAACAAACCCTAACTATTATTTCTCCCTGTTCCGGTGTTCCCTCTTCTAGAAGAGATGTCCAATAAACTTTTTCACAAAAACTATTGCAATTAATTTTTTTTGTGTTAGTATTTATAAATGTGAGTCGTAGGGGTCGGTGCCCGAGTGGTTAATGGGGGCGGACTGTAAATCCGCTGGCTATGCCTACGCTGGTTCAAATCCAGCTCGGCCCACTCACTAATAGGAAGGATTGAAAGAAAAATGCCCGTGTGGCTCAGTGGTAGAGCACACCCTTGGTAAGGGTGAGGTCACGAGTTCAATCCTCGTCACGGGCTTGGTAAAGAATTTATACTATCTCTAAATAAGTATATAGTAAGGTAAAAAATAGGTTTTGCTTTTTTCAACGATATTATAGTTATGGTAACAACTATATGAAAAAAGTTTAAAGTCTCATATGGTTATATTATTAAAGTTATATTATTTTAAGTAAAGTTATACATATCTAGCTATTCTTCTCAAATAGCTTGAACGGTATGGCACAATCAATAAACTAAGTATTTTTTGGGGAAGGTGGTATGACACCCACAAAACTTTCAGATTCAGAAAAATTAGAAATTGTTGAGCTGTATCAGACTACAGAAGATAATACTATTACTCTGGCAGACCGCTATGGGGTAAGTAGTTCTACTATTAGACGTATATTACAAAGTAGCATACCAGAAGATGAATATAAAGGCCTAGTTCAACAGAAACAAAAACGTCCATCTCGTTCCCCAAAAAATATCGACCAGGATAAAGATGATTTGGATGAGTTCAAAGTCAAGGAATATCTTGAACGAGAAGTATCAGATGATGGGGAAGATGAATCAGGTGGAGTAGTCAAAAAAAGACGACGACGGTCTTCATCATCATCTAATCATCCTGAGATAGATCGGCCAACAGAAACACCTAAATTATCTTTAACTTCTCAAGAAAAGCAAAAATCAAGCGATCGCTTTGAGAATAGTTATAATTTGCCGAAGGAAGAGATAGAAGAAATTTTAGCAGTAGACCTACTAGAGCAAACCCAAAATTTAGATGATTTTGAGGATGATGATTTAGAAGATTTCGACCAAGAAGAGTTTGAAGATGAAGATAAGTTTGATGAAGAAGAAGATAATGTAGAAACATCCTACAATCTGTCTATTCAAAATCCCAGTTACTCTCAAGTTAAAATTTATCCTCTCACAGAATCTGCTCTGCCAAAAATTTGTTACTTAGTAGTAGATAAATTTACAGAGTTAGTGACTAAACCTTTGATGGCCTTTGGTGAACTAGGACAAATACCTATAGAAGATTCTCAAGAGAAAACTTTACCAGTTTTTGACAATCACCGAGTTGCTCATAGATTTTCTACTCGCAACCAAAGAGTGCTTAAAGTGCCTGATGGCAGAATGTTGCAAAAAACATCAGTATATTTACAAGCTAAAGGAATTACTCGACTACTGATTGATGGTCAAGTATACAAGTTGTAGTAACTACTAGAATCTCTAGACAAAGAGGGAGTAAGGGAAAAAATTTGATAATTTCTGTGCTATGTAGGCACAGGTTATTTTCCATAATCGAAAATAAAATCAAAAATCTTCTTGACGATCTTTTGTTTGTCCAATACCAAATAGAGGTGGTAGGAGAATGGAACTAATGATAACTCCTATACTCACGCTAAATGCCAGAGTTACTCCAATAGGTATCTGGATAGAGCGGAAAGTAAGAAATTTCAAAGATATTGGGGCAGAATTCTGGACTGAGAAGATTGCAATACCACTCACCCACAATGCCAGAATTATACTACTGAGAATTGGCGAAATGAATTTTTGCATTAAATTCAGCTTAAGACACAAAATGACTAACTATAAGCTTATCATGAATTACAAATTGAAGCAGGAAGAAGCAAGAAGCAAGAAAGAAAAACTGTAGTCCTGCTAGAGTAATGTTTGATGGGGATGAACAACGGCGCTTCATGGGAGCAAGATGCTCCCACTGCTTTTGTCCTTGACCAAAATAATTACAATAGACCACTATTTTGAAGAAGGAAGAAAAAAAAACTGGGTGTTGCATAAATGCGGGACAATTTTAATAGTTTTGTGGAATGGGCATCTTGCCCGTTTCTGACCCCACTTATATTCATCTCAGGGAAAATATCAAGGAAACTAATGGCAACTAAATAGTATAAAAAATTTGCCAGATAATTAGTGTAATAATATTACTAACAAAATTTAAAATTGATAAATGCTAGTTCCTCTAACTCGTAAAACATTTGAACAACTAATTCCAACTGTAGCTACGAGCGATCAATATAAATATTTTTGGGGAAAATTCTCTGATGTTTTGAAACGAGCTTTAATTTCTGCTGTTGCAGTTTTGACCATTGTTTTAATTAACGTATTTGCTCATAACGATGGAGACCCTTTATTTTTACTAATTGGTATTACAGCAGGTCTTTATTGGTTTTGGGGACCTGTTTTATTAGCTAGTCTTCGTAATATGGAATGTAGGCGATACCCATATAGTGGTCTATGGCAAGGACGAGTTTTAGATGTATATATTACAGAAGAAGTTGTTGGTGAAGAAGAAACAGTTAATAAGAAAGGGGAACTAATGATCGTAGAAAATTTAGAGCAACGAATCAATTTAGAAGTAGGCGATAAAACAGGATTTGTAACTGAAATTCAGGCTCCACTACGCCGTCATCATCAAGGCGTTTCTAGAGGTCAGGTAGCTATAATGTTAGTAATGTCTTATCAAGAAGATTTAGGAAAAATTCTCAAAAGTTCAGATGTTTATCTTCCTACTGTAAATCTCTGGGTTAGTGATTATCCATATTTGAGAAGAGATGCTTTTATTGAAGCAATTAATCAGGTACGCTCATCTCGTAGAAAAAGTAGGCAAGGTCAATCAAGTGATATGAGGTTTAGTTAAAATTCTACAATTTAGACTCTAAACATATTTAACTTGATATTCTTATAGCTGATTAAAATCAGGTTATTTTCCTAACAAAACTTCGATCTGGCTTATTTCTAAATAGTACAATTTCACGAAATATTCAATAAATAAATATTACTTAGTTTATACACTCAAAACTTAGACTTCAGCCTTAATGTTTTTTTTTATACATATTTCTATAATCATAAAATTTATTTGATAGTCAATATTATAAAGGTTATTCAATAATTAACAATTACCTCTTCTTTTCAAGGATAGGATTTATACTTAAGAAAAATTTTTTCTTGTTTCTTCTTTTAAGGGGAGGATTTAAACATTAATTATTCGGTAATTTATTATCTATATATTTTTTTTTAATAGGTTCGTAATTGACCTTCACTATTTTCAAGATTATCCCTTTGAACAGGAGTAAGAGAGCGGTAAGTTTATGATAATTTATAGTCAAATTTAGTAGTTTACTTACCTTGACCTTGTTGACCATAAGCTTGCCAAGCTAAGTCCACTAAACCATTAATAACAGCCACTGCTACCACAGCACTACCCTTACGACCATCAATTCTAATATGAGGAATCATCGAATCGTATAAACGTGACTTAGCTACATCCACCCCCACAAAACCAGAAGGAGTACCAATAACCAAAGCAGGTCTAATTTCCTCCGCTTCAATTAAGTCAACAATTGCACAGAGGGCAGTTTGAGCTTCACCTATAACAAAAATGCCCTCTGGATAACGTCTAGCTAAAGTTTCAATTCCCCAAGCTGCCGTAGTTTTTTCCTTCTGGGGTCTGGTTATAGCATCCATTGAACAATAAACAGGATTAACAAAAGTACTTTGAATTACTGGCGTAATACCCACCTGCACCATTGGCACATCTACGACAATAGTTGTACGAGCAGCTAAAGCAGCAGCTCCAGACTGTAAAGCATGGTCAGAAAAACTAATTAGAGACTTATATTCAAAATCTGCCGTAGCATATATTACCCGCCTCACAATTTCGTACTCCGCAGGAGAGAAGGCGTGAGGGCCTATTTCTCGGTCAATAATTCCTAAGCTTTGGGCATCTGTTATGTGCCATTCCATATTAAATTATTCCCCTGCCTGCAATAGTTAATTAAATAAAGATTCCAAAAAATGAAAATATTAGCAATTAATAATACTCTGGAAGGGCAAAATTTTCCAGAAATCTCCACGACTGTAAATCTATACTTTACTTTATAGATATCAAATTATCAGATTTTTATAGAGATGTTTAATCGTCGTAAATTTATACTTTCTTCTACTTTGATCGGTGGTGGTCTAATTACGACAAATTTAATAGCTAGATCAAAAATAGAGCAGTTATCAGCTCCAGGAATTATTACTTCAGACAGGATGCGTCCTCAAATTCCTTATGGAGTTGCTAGTGGAGATATTTCTGGTGGAGGAAGGGCAGTAATTTGGAGTCGGAGCGATCGCCCAGCTCGAATGATTGTAGAATATGCCACTAATGAATCTTTCCAGAATTCTGAGAAAATTATTGGGTCTGCTGCTCTAGAAACTACAGATTTTACGGCGAAAGTTAATCTTTCTGGTTTACCTACTTCGGAGCAGATATTCTATCGTGTTAGTTTCCAAGACTTGTCAGATACTAACATTTATAGCGTTCCAGTTATTGGTAAATTTCGCACTGTGCCAAAACCAGGGCAGGATATTTTCTTTGCTTGGTCTGGAGATACCGCAGGTCAAGGTTGGGGTATTAACACTGAGTGGGGAGGGATGAAAATTTATGAAGTTATTAGACAGCTTAATCCAGATTTTTTCATTCACTGTGGGGATTATATTTATGCTGATGGTCCTATAAAATCTGAAGTACAGTTGGATGATGGTAATGTTTGGCGCAATTTGACTACACCGGAAAAGTCTAAGGTGGCTGAAACTTTGAAAGAGTTCCGTGGCAACTATATCTATAATTTGTTGGATGAAAATGTTCGTCGTTTTAATGCTGAGGTGCCTCAGATAGTGCAATGGGATGACCACGAAACTACAAATAATTGGTATCCGACTGAGAAGTTATTGAATGATGACCGCTACAAGGTTAAAAGTGTTGCTCTTTTGGCAGCTAGGGGAAAACGGGCATTTTTGGAATATACTCCCATCCGTATTAATGGCCATGACCCGGAAAGAATTTATCGCTCTTTCAGTTACGGGCCTTTGTTGGATATTATGATGTTGGATATGCGGAGTTATCGGGGACCAAATACGGAAAATCTCCAGACAAGTCAAAGTGAGGAAACGGAATTTCTGGGTAGTGAGCAAATAAAATGGTTGAAACAGCAGTTACTTAAGTCTAAGGCAACTTGGAAGGTTATTGGTAGTGATATGCCAGTTGGTTTGGTTGTACCGGATGGGGATACTGCTGCGGAAAATTTGGCTAATGGGGATGGGGTGCCATTGGGGAGAGAGTTGGAGATGGCGGAATTATTGCGGTTTATTAAAGAAAAGAATATTAAGAATGTGGTGTGGTTGACGGCGGATGTTCATTATGGAGCAGCTCATTATTATGATCCGAATTTGGCTCAATTTCAAGAGTTTAAGCCATTCTGGGAATTTGTAAGTGGACCGTTAAATGCGGGAACTTTTGGTCCGAATAAATTGGATAATACTTTTGGTCCTGTGGTGAAGTATCAAAGTGTTAGTGTTGAGGATAAGGTGGTGAATTTTGCTCCGAGCAAGGGTTTACAATTTTTTGGCACGGTGAAAATTGATGGAAGTACGGAGGTAATGACTGTGAAGTTGATAAATATTGAGGAGAAGGTGGTTTATCAGGTTGATTTATTGCCGGAAGAAAATGGTTAAAAATAGATTTTAGTTAACTGTTGAATAACTGAAAATCATTGGGGGTAGTAACAGTAATAATTATAGTTATTCGAGATAAAAACTTGGAACAGAGGCAAAATGAATCAAGTATATCTTCAACTTTTACGGGATAAACTTAAAAGAAGGTTTGAGCAACTTAGCAATTCTAAACACCATAGTTTCCATAACTATCTAATCATGTTTTGGGATTTTATCCAATCCCCACCATTTAAAAGTATTCTTGAATATTTAGCTTATTTATATCCTGAACAAGAAACAAAAGCTAAAAGTCTTATTAAGAATGAGTTATCTGTGAGTAAATCCTGGAGTCAAACGTATAAGCAGCATTATAGTTTAACTTATTTTCTAATTAAAAAATGTGTTGAATTTGAGGATGATAGAAGGACTCTTTATATTGGCGAAATTTACTACAAATATGAGCTTTCCAAGCCCTCAGATAATACATCTGTGATTAATGCTTTTATCTCAAATGTTGTTAGACCACTATACGAATATATTGATGAATCTTTAGAAGAAAACATAGTAATTTCATATTTTCTAGTTCGTTATAAACATCGTTCTGAATGCTTCCAAAGAAAAAACTTAGAGAACCTCTATAAAGAAGACACTAAAAAAGGAGAGAAAAATCTTTGTTTAAATTTGTACGAATATTTATTTGATCAAGGAATAGAGTTTTCAATAGAACCCTGGTCAATTTCTGGAAAAGCTGACTTAGTATTAGCTCAAAGTTCCGATAATCCTTTAATCGCTGATGCCAAAATATTTAATAAAAATAAGTCTTATTTGTTGAAAGCTTTCAGACAAATTTATCAATACACTCTTGATTACAATCAACCTTTTGGCTATTTGATAATATTCAAAACTTGTGAAGAAGATTTAAAGTTTGAGGTTGCTCAAAATAATCAATTAGTACCTTGTGTAGTTCAGAACAACAAAACAATATTCTTTTTGACAATTGATATTTATCCACATGAAAAACCTGCTTCTCAGAGACCAAAACTTAAATCTTATATTATTAAAGAATCAGGTTTAACTGAAGCAATGGAAACTGAGGAGGAGTAAAAATAAATACTATTAGAGAGGAGTGATTTTTGAGTGTCTTGAGTGAGCGATCGCCTCTTTATAACTTTTAAATTTTCTCTAAGTTTCAGTAGATATCTATAAAATAAAAAAAGATTAGCTCCATTAACTTCTGAATTCTAAATTCTGAATTCTAAATTCTGAATTTTTGTAGCGATCGCCTCTTTATAACTTTTAAATTTTCTCTAAGTTTTAGTAGATATCTATATAATAAAAAACCAGCTCAATTAACTTATAAATTCTCAATTCCCAATTCTAAATTCTCAATTCCCAATTCTAAATTCTGAATTCTAAATTCTACATTCCAAATTACCTTTATTTAAAGTCCAACATTTATCAGCTATGGGTAAAAGGTCACTCTCATCATGGGTGACAACCAATAAACTCCAATGATTTTTCAATTTAGCTAATAAGTTTACAAGTTGCTTTCGCATTGACCAATCTAATCCTGCAGTTGGTTCGTCTAACATTAATAGATGAGGTTGTCTAATTAGTTGCACTGCTAAAGCGAGGCGACGTTGCTGACCTCCACTTAAAGCATGAGGTGATGTACTTAATAATAAGTCCTGAAGTCCTACTTCTTCCAAAGCAGAAGATATTTGTTCTGGCCGTATTTCTGGATGGCCTAATCGTAATTCTTCGAGAATAGTAGCGCCACAAAAATGTCTCTCTGGGAATTGAAATACTAAACCACCCAGTTGTTGTAAATGTTCGGAGGTTAATTTTTGCTCTCGCCAGCAAATTTCTCCTTTGGAACATTCAGCTAAACCAGCTAATATTTCTAATAATGTAGTTTTGCCGGAACCGCTACGACCGATAATTAGTCCCATTTGTTGAGGTGCTAGTTCGAGGTTTATATTTTTGAGAATAGGGGTGGTACTAGCTGCTGGATGATAGTGTAGGTTTTTGAGATATAGCATTTATGAAAAAGGAAGGAAAGAAGGAAGAAGGAAGAAGAAAGAAGGAAGAAGGGAGAATTTAATTTTCTGTAATACCCTTGTTCTTTTAAACATCTTTTTTATTTATTGTTTCTACTCAGAAATTTTTCTAAGTTTAGGTTAAAACATTTTCTGGATTTAGATGAAAATTGTCTAAAAATTTATATATAATCTAGGTTAGATAATAACATAGAACATCACAAAATCCACTCTAGTAGTAAATTTCTCTATTAACAACCTAAGCACCGTAAAAATCTAATTAATCTCAAAATAACTTATGCTAAAAATATTATTTAATTGGTGTAAAAAAAAATCAGTATTGAAACAAATATCAGTTTTTTCTAGCACTACTTTAATCGGTTTAAATATATTAGTAAATCCAGCAATTGGAGATCCATTTCGCCAAAGAAATCCTATTGAAATAGGAGAAAAAACTGAAGCAGCTTTTAAAGCAATGTTTGAGGAAGGAGATTATAAACAAGCAAAAGATTATCTTAAAATAGCTGAATCTGAAGAGATAAGTGAGCCACTTGTTTATGCAATGATATCTTCCTTACATTACTTAGATGAAAATTGGGAATCGTTAAAATTGTATGCCGAGAAAACTACTGAAGTAGCAGAAAATTTAATTACAATAAACCCAGTTCGCGGTAATATTTATGCTGCAACTGGTCAATTTCTAGAAGGTGCTTATATCATATCTACTGAAGGTACATTAAAAGGCGCTCCAAAAGCTCTGGAAAAACTTCGGAAAGCTTTGAGTCATTTTGAAACAGCAGAGAGAATAAATTCATCAGACCCAGAGTTAAATTTGCTCAAAGGATATATGGATTTAATGTTGGCTGTTAATTTACCATTTTCTGACCCTGAAAAGGCAATAAAAACATTACAAGAAAAAGCTTATCCTCATCATTTAGCTTATCGAGGAGTGGCAGTAGCTTATCGAGATTTAGACAAACTTGAAAAAGCTTTAGAATATGTGGATAAAGTTTTGTTAGAAGTTCCAGATAATCCTGAAGTACATTACCTAAAAGCACAAATTCTAGTTGCTCAAGCTCGAGATAAAGATAATGATTTATCAATGAGAAAAAAAGCTAGAGAAAACTTTGATATGGCTTTGGAAAAGTCAGATAAAATGCCAAGACGTTTGGTAGCACAAGTATTTTTTGAACAGTGTAAAAATATTAATAATATAGATGATGGTAAACGACCTTGTGACCCAATGCGAGATGCTATTAGGGATGGTTCCGGTACATGGGGACCAACAGAATTACCACTGCTTTAAAGTAGCGGTTAGCGATCGGCGATCAGCACTCAGCAGTAAATGTTTATAAGGAGATTTAAACCCAGAAAGGCTAAAATATAATAGCTAGTTAAACTGCTAATTAAAAAGTATAAAACTTTAACTAATCTTGATTTTTTTCTATAACAACTCTTGGGGTAGTTGTAGAGAAAATATCTTGGAATTCAGATAACAGATGTCAGTACTCATACTTTTTATATATACTGGGATTTTGTGATAATTTATCCCCATATTGTTATAGTGATAAATTACTAGAATTAGTCAAAAAAAATCAGGAATGACAAATATTTATGGAAATACAATTTCGCGAATTTAATCCTTTTGATGTGTGGATTTGGCTAGAGTTTAGTACTGTTCCTTCAACAGCAGAAAAGCATTATATAGAGGAACTATTTGATTCCTGGTTTTTATTAGGAAAACTGGGTGGCTTTAATGCAGAAAATCTACAGGTTCAAGATGCAGGAATAGAAGTTAGTTATATGGAGTATAGTCAGGAAGTTGCAGGTCAAAGTATGATGGCTGTTATGCACAATATGGGAGAAGTAGAATATCAAGGATTTTGGGGTCGTTGTTGGTTTGATTTGGGAACTAGCGATGCTTTAGGAATTGATATTTTGACGAACAGTTTTCAACGATTAGATGAGGAGTTTGTCAAAATAGAAAAACTTATTATTGGGGGGCAAAATGAGGACTGGCCTGTGCCTGAAAATAATGATGAAATTGGTTTTTATGATAATAATTAATTGTAATTTTATGTTTTTCTATATTGTCAAAAATTAACCAGATCGAGCTTTTTAATGACTAGAAAATTAGGTTTCAAGCTTCCCCTTTTAAGGAGATAAAAAGCGGTCTGCCGTCAGCTATCAGCTATTGCTTTATAGTTAGTGATAAAAGCTTTACTTATATTGAGAAACGACAAATCTTACTACAAAAGTCAGCTCCAAAATCTATGTTCATTTAAACCCCTTTCTTAAGCATAGGGTTTTATTGCTGATAGCCATCAGCTATCAGCTGAATGCTTACCTGCCATATCCAATCAACCAAGAGAAAGAAAATTCAATATTTTGAGCTTCCTACAAAAATAGGAGGTACTGATAACTGAAATGACTCTTGATATTTATCTGAGAAAATTATATGAGTAAAAAGAAAAAAATTAGGGTTTTAGCTTTGGGTTTAATTAGAGATGGCGATCGCTTGTTTATTTCTCAAGGTTATGACTCTGTAAAACAGGAATTTTTCTATCGGGTTATGGGTGGAGGTATTGATTTTGGAGAATACAGTCGTGATGCTTTACAAAGAGAGTTTCAAGAGGAGATTCAAGCTGAGTTGACTAATATTAAATATTTGGGTTGTATGGAAAACATTTTTTTGTTTAATGGGGAGGAAAGACATGAGTTAATTCAATTATATAAATGTGATTTTGCCGATAAAAAGTTTTATCAAATAGAAGAATTAACTTTTTGGGAGAAGGAGCGAAAGAAAACGGCTCTTTGGGTTTCGATAGATAGATTTAAGTCTGGAGAATTGAAAATAGTGCCAGAAAATTTTTTAGAGTATTTGTAATCATTCTACAGTCAGGTATCAGCTTTTAAAGGAGAAAAAAGTAATGTTATCAAAGCTTCAGAGTATGAATATCTGGTTGAGAATGTACTATAAATTCAACTAATGCTTGCTTCATTCATTAAAAAGCTGAGTACGAGCTTTAGTAATTAGGATAGTCATTAAAATGGAGATTAATATTCCTGATGTAAGGGAAGGAAAAAGAAGTAAAGGATAACAATTCCTGGAGGTAGGTAACTGAAAGAAAATGAGTCTAAATTTACAGGATAAAAAAAAATTTCAACCGGATAATAAATCCCAAAACTATACTCAATCAAGTCAAGTAAAAAACTATTACTCTGAGTTATGTAAATCTGAAGAAAATAATGTTGATGCTATTAATAAATTAGCAGAAACTTATTATAACCAAGGGAATTTTACAGAAGCAATCGCTCTCTGTCATCAAGCTCTAAAAAATCAACCAAATTTTGCCCCAGTCTACAAAACTTTAGGAAATTTACTGCAAGCACAAAACAAAGTAAATGCTGCGATTCGTGCTTATTCATTAGCGATAAAGATTAACCCAAAATTTGTTGAAGCTATTGTAAATTTGGGTAGTATGTTTTATAAAAAAGGAGAAATTAATGAAGCAATGATTATCTATAGAAAAGCAATTAGTTTAGAACCAGGTGTAGCAGCAGCTTATTGGAATTTAGGTAAAGTTTTAGAACAAGAAGGTAGATTTTATGAAGCATTTTTTTTTCAAGAAAAAGCTTTAGAAATTCAGCCATACTTAGTTAATAATGGTCGAAAAAATCATCAAGATAGTCTGTTTAAAAAGTGGCATAGTCAATAGAATTATACCAATTTTAAAAAAGAATGCTACAAAAAGGTAGATATTGAAAAAATAACTGCTCCAGTTCATTTGAGATATTTATCTCTATCTTTCCCCCCTTTTTTTAACTATTTACCCCTTATTCCTTCTTCCCTCTTTCTTATTTATTACTTCTATCATTTGTAACAAACATTTATCAAATTGGTATTAAATAGAGTATTATGAATATTTTTTTGCAAAAATATTTCGACAATTAATAATTAGTTATTAACAATTACCTCTCCTTGAAAATAAAAATAAGAGGATTGATGCTTAAGGAAAATTTTTTCTTTAGAATGGCAAAATTAAATGCTATCAATTGACCAAAAATTACTTTCATGAAATCAGAAGAACAACAGCATCCTCAATATCATAAAGACCGCGAAATAGTTAATACCCTGTTAATAGGAAAAGATACTCCTTACAACTTAGCAGAATTGGCAAGATTAAAAATTCGTTATCGAGGTTTTCCAGGTGCGAGAGATATTCAGAAAGACTTAGAAAAAGTTCTGCAAAAATGGGAATTAACAGAAGAACAGTTGTATGAAAAAACCCGCGCAATTCATAGTAAAGGTCAGGCATATAAACGACAAAATAATGAACAAGAAGATTGGTTTTAGATCAGCATTTCCTCCGGAATGCTGCGCAAACAGCTGTCAGCTTTGGGCAACTATAAGCACTACACAAATAGGGCGCGGACATTTTTAATGAAGTCAGAAGTCAGAAGTTATTTTTGTAACGAGAATTTGAGCAATGTCACAAAAATATTTGCCTTTAAAAGGCAGGGTTTTATACCAATTTCAAAAAAAAATGTTACAAATAAACTGGCTAGTCAAAAACTAATAATCCACCTAAAACCTATCACCTAACACCTAGAAAATTATTTGTAGCAAACATTTATCAAATTGGTATTAGACCTATATTATTTTGATAAATTCTTAAACTTAGTCATGGATTACTTCTGAATTATAAATTCTGACCTCTGACTTCAGCTATACCACCTTAACTATTAATATTAAGCTGTTTAGTAATTATATTAATTGGAGGAGAACAGTAAACACATAATTCATTAGCAATTTCTACAGCTTCTTGAGGATTTTTATCTAAATACATTGCAGTTAAAGCAAAATGTTCTCCAGCTCCAATAGCCGCAAATTCATTAATTTTTTCCACTAAATAACTATCACAAATACGGAAAATTTTTCCCTCAATTCCAATTAAATAACTGTTTCTCTTAGAAAAAGAATCATCTTTAGATTTAGCCCAAGTATAAAACTCAACAATGAAATCTAAAACAGCTTCTACGGTTGGCGCTGCGGGTTTGTGATTTCTGGCAAAAATCTGCATAAAGCTTAATTCCATAATCAAACCAACACCACCAATAACTAAACCATTAACTTCAAAAAGTTTACCTTGTTCGTCTCCAGTAACACGATAAGTTTCTTTTAAATAACCGGATACTCGAATACTATCAGAGGCAAACATTAAGCGGTCTGAATATTTTCTGGCTGCAACAACACTCATAATATTTAATTAAATTTCCTCAAATTAATTTTCTACTATTTGAATAACAGTATGGTGGGTAAGTTTGAGTTATCTATATTAATAGTAAATTTTTTAAGATTTGCTCACTGCAAGCCATTAATTCTTAGACAAAATTTTGAAAAAGTGGAATTTAACTTAAGAAAATCTATCTAAAAAAAAATCGTAAAATTTATAGTTAATAAGGAGTAAATTATACAGTTATAGCAGAAAAAAAAAGGAAGAAGGAAGAAGGAAAAATATTGTGTTGTCTAAATTTTAAGCTCTCGATATTTCATAATCTTTCCTTCGACTGCTATAGATACTAACATACAGATTTTCCAAATAATATGTTGTATTTCTCAGCCTAATTAGGTACACCTAATACACCTTATATTTAACTCCTGACTCCTGACTTCTTAAAGTTAAAAAACTTTGTACCTCAAAAGTATGGGAAATGCTATAGCAGGTTCAATATTTAATATGGTACAACAGACAAAGTAAATATTTTTTGCTTGTTACCGAAAAATTCTGGTCTAAAGCCTCCCCTTTTAAGGGGATGAAAAAAAATCGATTCAGTATTTTCAAGCCTCCGACTTTAGTCGGAGGTTCACTGATAACTGATAACTGATAACTGATAACTGATAACCTATTTCCTACTTCCTAAAATGTAACGATCATCTGTTTCACTTTTTGCGATAAACATGAAACTTTTTGCTTTCATCAATACTAACAAAACTAAATCCAGCTTGTTCCATAATTTCTTCTTTTTTCCATTGCTTAATGTAATTCAAATTAAGTGTTTGTTGAGCTAATATTTCCCCATCTTTCTTAAAGAAATAACTTTTCTCAATGGATTCAACTTCATCATTTTCGGCAATTTTTTCTATCTCCTGAGAGTAAACAATTCCTGTCGGGAGATTTTTTTGATGACTTTTATGCTCTCCTTGAACACTCAACAGAAATAATCCATCTTGACGCAGATGTTTAGCAACATTAATTAATCCCTTAATATCCTCATCAATATCCTTGGTATGATTTCTTAAGTCAGTCCGATCGCCTCGTTGACTTATCACCCAAACTCCTCTACTAGAAACAGCAATATCAAAAGTTTCTTGGAGGTTCATATCATAGATATCTACCTCTACTAATTTTCCCCATTCTCCTAATCTTTTTCTGGCAATTTTGAGCATTGATAAGTTCAACAATGAATAATGAATAATGAATAATGAATAATGAATAATGAATAATTACCTCTCCTTGAAAAGAAGAGGATTGACTAATAATGAAAATTTTTCTTTATTATCCCCTTAAAAAGGGAGGCTTTAAACCACAATTTTTCGGTAATATCTACTCCTGTAAATTCAGCTTCGGGAACAAGAGGCAATAATTTTTCA
>NZ_CEZPJD010000078.1:0-17245 GCF_983059655.1 Okeania sp. | reverse complement strand
CAGTTATCAGTTATCAGTTATCAGTTATCAGTTATCAGTTATCAGTTATCAGTACTTCCGGCTTTAGTCGGAGGCTTGAAATACTGAACTGAAATTTTTTCATCCCCTTAAAAGGGGAGGCTTTATACCTCATTTTTTGGTAAAATATCTTCTCCATCCAAATTGTCGGTAACTTGTAATAATTTATCTGGTTGTGGTTTATGGTAGACTAAAATTGATTTTTCATCAGGATTAATTACCCAAACTAACCGACAGTTATTTTCAAAGTATTCAACAATTTTTTGATGTAGTTATTCAAATGTATTATTAGGAGAAATTACTTCTACTGCTAAATCGGGAGCGCCCTGAAAATAACCTTTAGGTAATCGTTTTAATCCTAATCAACGGTCTTTGGAAACAAAGGAAATATCTGGAGAACGTTTATTGCCCGATTTGAAAGTAAAGGCTGTACTAGAATCGCAAGTTACACGTAATTTTTTAGGACGAGCATATAATTCTATTACGCCACATAGATAAGCGGTAATATTACTATGCTCCATTCCTGAGTTTCCCATCTCGACAACTTCTCCATTAATTAATTCATAATGACTGCTATCTTCTGATAATGCCTGAAATTCTTGGTCAGTTAATATTTGATTTTCGGTTGCTAGATTCATAAATTTATTCTGCTATTTTGTGATAGTTTTTTGTAATAATTGAATTACTAAATTAAATATTTTATCAAATTCGCCCAATTACATTTTATATCATATTAAATCTGCTTACCGAATAATTAAGGTTTAAAGCCTCTCCTTTATAAAATTAGGGAGAATGGGGGAGATTAAATAGACATTTCCCATCATGAAAAATTAAATCAATTCTCGTACATAAATTTTCAATTATAGCAATGTGCGCTGGCATATTTACAAATTGCAGGAAGTGTCCAATAGCTAAAAGTCTTATATGATAAGCTTTTTATTCCCCCTGTTGCCTGTTGCCTATTGCCTGTTGCCTGCGCGCAGCGCTATACTTCCTTTTACTTCCTCTTTTGGTATAAATGTCTAGTATTGCAGTAATTATAGAATTAGAAACAGATATTATATCAGCAGATTATATGTGCAACTAACCGGATTTTATATGATACTAAAAAAAGTAAAATTGGTATCACACTCTAATTTTTAGTCAATAGCAAATGTTTAAATTTTCCCTCAAACAAGTTACAATTATTTTTCTTACAGTATTTTTCAATCCATTAATAGCACTTAGCCAGGAAACTGCTACAACAATTTGTCCCTCTGAATTAAGTAATAGGATTAATTCTGTAATTAACCGCCCAATTTTTAATCGTTCTCGGTGGGGAATTTTAGTCGAAACTTTATCGGAAAAAACTACGGTTTATAGCCGGGATGCTGAATATTATTTCATTCCTGCTTCTACGGCTAAATTATTAACAACTGCAGCAGTATTACAAAAACTTCGCCCTCAATTTAGAATTAGAACTTCAGTTTATGGTGACGGGAATGGCAATATATATGTTGTGGGTAGAGGCGACCCTAGTTTAACAGAAACTCAACTGCAAAGTTTGGCTCAACAATTAAAGGAACAAGGGATAGAAACTATTAATCAATTAATTGCGGATGATAGTTATTTTGAAGGAACAGGAGTTAATCCTAATTGGGAATGGGAAGATGTTCAAGCTGGTTATGGCGCACCAATTAATAGTTTAATTCTGAATCAAAATTCTATAGATTTGGTTTTGTCGCCTCAAAGTTTAGGTCAACCTTTACAAGTTACTTTTGTTAATTCTGTTGAAGGTCAAAAATGGCAGATTGAAAATGATTCTGTGACTGTAGGGAAGAATGAAAAAGAGTTTGTTGAGGTAGGAAGAGATTTTATTCAGCCAATAATTCGGATATCTGGACAATTACGAGTTGGCTCGGCATCGGAACCTGTTTATGTGGCGGTTGTGGAACCTGTGGATAATTTTTTAAATCAATTTCGTGAAGTTTTAGCAACAACAGGAATTCAGGTTTCTCAAATAGTAAAAAGATCGCAGGTTGCCTCTAATATAAATTTGACTGAATTAGCTTTTGTAGAGTCTCCAACATTAGCGGAATTAGTAGAGGAAGTTAATAGAAAGAGTAATAATGTTTATGCAGAATCTTTGTTACGGCAAATGGGAGTTAGGAGTAGATTAATTCCTAAGAAAAAATCTAATAATCAGACTTTAGCAAAAAGTTTGGAGGAGGTAAAAGTAATTTTAACTAGGTTAGGAGTTACTCCCAATAGTTTTGTATTAAATGATGGCTCTGGTTTGTCTCGTCATAATTTAGTTAGTCCGGAAGCTTTGGTGCAAACCCTCAGAATAATGGCTAATTCTCCTTGGGCAAATATTTATAGAAATTCTTTACCTGTGGCTGGTGTAAGTGGTACATTGAGTAGACGTTTTAGAAATAGTTTTGCCGAGGGAAATGTACAAGCTAAAACAGGAACAATTAGTGGAGTTTCTGGTTTGGCAGGATATATTCAGCCTGCTAATTTTGAGCCTTTAGTATTTAGTATTATTGTCAATCAGTCTGACTTAGAAACTAAAAAGTTGAGAAGTGCTATTGATGACATTGTTTTGCTCTTGACTCAGTTAAATTCTTGTGGTTAAAAGAAGTGCAAAAATAGAAGTCAGATTTATTAGTTTCCCATAAATTATTTATTGTATGTTTCTGATAAACCTGACTTTTGAACATTGACACTCACTTATACCAATTCCCAAAATATTGCTATACTTGGGCAGTACTTCAATTGTCAATTAATCATCACAAGTCAAATCATTTTTTTGCTGATTTTAGCTAAGTTAATGTTAATTATTCTTATGTTTGCTTCTCCCCCCCACTCCCCCACTCCCCTACTCAACAAAATGTAGAAAAATTCTTGAGAAATGGTATTAAATATTCAGGAGCGATTACAACTTAGAAGAAGCAGATGGACATCTATCAACAGATTCAAAATCATCTGGTGCTGTTGACGAGGGTTTGTCAGTTTCACAAATCATTGTTTGAGTACGGCTATCTTTAAGGTAGACTATACCAGAATAACTTTTTAATTGTCCATCTTTAGCATTAGCAGTAGATATGACATAAGGATTAGAATTTATTCTACTAATATCGTATGAATAATTTACAGTTTCTGACTTGATACCTAATCCTAAATCAGAGATGTTATCTGAAAATTCACCGTTTTGTGCATAATAAACTTGTTGCCCTTTATTGATTGCACTAATATACGTTCTTGCCTCTGATTGTTTGGCTTTAATTGCCTGATTTAGAAACGATGGTAAAGCGATGAGACTTAACACAAACATTAAACCAATCAAACCAACTACAATTCCAGCAAGAATTCCACCTGCTTTCGATGGTTGCCTCTGATACACTACAGTACCTGCTATCATGTCATGGAGAGCTTGCTTTTTCTTCGTAAATGCTGCCATGATATAACCAATCATCAGAAGTATAGAGGAAAGCCACTTGGCAAAATATCTAGCAGTTGCTCTACCAAAGGTGAGGCGGTTATCATTTTGATCGGTGACAACTAACCCTATTGCCATTTTGCCTAGAGTTGCTTGTTTAGCAGAACTTTCCATAACGGCAAAGTATAGCCAATTCCAAATAATACTCAGGAAAAAAACCAGGATGCTGGCATCTTCGCTAGTGCCACCAGTAAGTCCGTAGAAAACTCCTAATAAACCACCAAGAATATTGCCGCCGATGGATAAAATAACTCCATCTATGAAAGCTGCTGCAAATCTATTCCAGAAACCACCATATTCTGTTGTTGACATTTTTGGCCTCCTAATTTTTTTTGATTACTATAGCGCTATGCTTTTTTCTAGTGCTATAAATTATATTGTATTGTATAGAACCCATTATAAATCTCCAGAAAAGAGGGAGTAGGGAGTAGGGAGAAATAATTGATAATTTCTGTACGATAGTTGATTTTATTTTTTATTATTGGAGATGTCTATTTGGTATCTATAGCGCTGTGCGCAGGCAACAGGCAACAGCTCATCTGGCAACAGAGGGAATAAATTGCCGATAACATAAGACTTTTAGCTATTGGGCAAATCCTGCAATTTGTAAATATACCAGTGCTCATTGCTATATTTAAAAAGGAGATGGGGGGATGGGGAGATGGGGAGATGAGAGTATTTTTCTAACTGCAAGGGAAGCTACCAGGTTTGCTATTGGGCGACGCTGGGTCTCATCCGCTTTTTCCCCATTCTCGTTCCTGAATTTCCACAGCTTGTTCAGACTGAGGAGAGAAGCCAAAAGCACATACCGCGTCCAAACATCCCAAATGGGTTCTATAAGTTTATCGATCAAATTGAGAACTTATTGGCAATGATAATTATCAGATAAATTGACCAAAATTGCCTTTTTCTGATACGATCTATTAATATTGCAATCATCTTGTTTTAGAAGTTATAAAAATGTTAGAAACAGAAAAAATAGCACTAACATTAAAAATTAATGGAGTGCCACATCAGCTAAATATAGAATCTCGTGTGACTCTGTTAGATGCACTGCGAGAATATTTAGGTTTAACAGGGACAAAAAAAGGATGCGACCGCGGAGAATGTGGAGCTTGCACGGTATTAGTCGATGGAAAACGAATTAATGCTTGTATGACTCTGGCAGTAATGCAAATGGGAAAGTCAATTATTACTATTGAGGGTTTAGCAGAAGATGGACAACTCCACCCAGTGCAAACAGCTTTCATTGAGCATGATGCTTTTCAATGTGGGTATTGTACTCCCGGCCAAATAGTTTCCGCAGTAGGTTTACTAGCAGAAACACAACCAAAGTCAGACCGAGAAATTCGGGAAGGTATGAGTGGCAACCTTTGTCGTTGTGGTGCTTATCATCATATCGTTGCAGCAGTTCGTGAAGTAGTGGAGAAAACAGAAAATGCAGCCATTTAGTTATGCGAGAGTTGATGAAGAAAATACGGCTATAAGCACAGTTTCTCAGGATACAGCTATATCTTTTATTGCTGGTGGTACAGACTTAATAGGTTTAATTAAAGATGGCGTACAAACACCAAAGCAAGTTGTAGATATCAACTCTCTACCTTTAGACTCAGTGGAAGTTGATACTGACAACAACCTCCGCATCGGTGCTTTGGCAAAATTGAGCGATGTTGCTCGTTATCCCACCGTGAAAAATTCTTATCCTGTCATTTCAGAAGCAATATTAGAAAGTGCTTCTCCTCAACTGCGGAATATGGCAACGGTGGGAGGAAATTTATTACAACGGGTGCGCTGTAGTTATTTTCGTGACCCGGTTTTTCCCTGCAACCGTCGTCTTCCAGGTACGAGTTGCCCTGCTATGGAAGGTTACAATAGAATGCACGCTATTTTCGGTACGAGCGAACATTGCATTGCCACTCATCCTTCAGACTTGGCAGTAGCATTAGTTGCTTTAGATGCAATGGTTTGCATTCAAAGTAAAACTGGACAACGCCGAGTGCCGATAAATGATTTTTATCTGTTGCCTGGAGATACACCCCACCGAGAAAATGTTTTAGAGCATGGAGAATTAATAATTGCTGTGGAAGTACCTGCTGTTTCCTGGTTTAGCAACTCCTACTATCTCAAAGTACGCGATCGCGCCAATTATGAATTTGCCCTAGTTTCTGTAGCTCTTGCTCTGGAAGTTGAGCAAAATATTATTAAGTCTGCGCGACTAGCATTAGGAGGAGTTGGTACAAAACCTTGGCGTTTCCAGGAAGCAGAAAAAGCATTGCAGGGACAACCAATAAATGATGCAACTTTTTCCACTGCAGCAGAAGCAGCTTTGGCACAAGCAAAACCACAACAATATAACCAGTTCAAAATTAAACTAGCTAAAAATAGTATTATTCGTGCGCTGTCAACTGTATTACTTAGGAGTCAGGAGGGAAGAAAGAAGAAGAAACAGGAGTAGAAAGAGAAAGTTTTTTGTTGAGTT
Organism: Okeania sp.; assembly: GCF_983059655.1. NCBI lineage: Bacteria > Bacillati > Cyanobacteriota > Cyanophyceae > Oscillatoriales > Microcoleaceae > Okeania > Okeania sp. The sequence goes on along the minus strand of NZ_CEZPJD010000078.1, from coordinate 11,267 downwards.
GGCGCAAAACTTTCCTGTGGGAATGCTACCACAAACGTTAACGCTTTTGCTTCGCGAAACGCCAAAAAAACTAACTATTAGACATCTCCAATAATAAAAAATAAAATCAATTATCCTACATAAATTATCAATTATTCCCCTCCTGGGAGGGTTCCCTACTCCCTCTTTTAGAGGAGATGTCTATTACGAACCTATTTTAAGTAAATACCAAACATGAATAAAATTATCGGAAAACCCATCAACCGTGTAGACGGAAAACTTAAAGTTACAGGTGGCGCACGTTATACCGCTGATATGCCTGTTGAAAATTTGACTTACGGCGTATTAATAGAAAGCACCATTGCTAAAGGCAAAATTACCAAGCTCGAAACTACCGCAGCAGAAAGCGCCCCCGGAGTATTGGCAGTTATTACCTACCACAACGTTCCCAAATTTAATCAAATTACTTTTTTTCCTGGCGGACAAAGTCTTCCCATTCTCCAGGATGAGAATATCTATTATCAAGGGCAACATATTGGGATAGTAGTGGCAAAAACTTTAGAGCAAGCTCAGTATGCCGCTACCTTAGTTAAAGTTGAATATCAAACCGAGCAACCAACTATAGATATAGATGAAGCACTCCAACAAGGGTATTATCCAGAAAAAATTTTTGGTGGAATGTTACCCGCTCATATATTCAGGGGCGATATTAACTCCGGGCATTCCCAAGCAGAAGTATTAGTCGAACAAACCTACAGCACTCCGATGGAAAACCATAACCCCATCGAACCCTCAGCAACTCTAGCAGTTTGGCAAGACGACCACCTTACTCTTTACGAAACAACTCAAGGAGTTTATTCTGCACAAGTAGCGATGGCTAAAGTTTTCGACATTCCCCCAGAAAATATCCGAGTCATTTCTAAATTTCTCGGCGGTGGGTTTGGTTGTAAAGCATTTGTGTGGCCTCACGCTATTTTGACTACTATAGCAGCGCGTTATGTGGAGCACCCAGTAAAACTCGTACTTACCCGCGCTCAAATGTATACCTCTGTCGGATATCGCGCTCCCACCCGTCAACATCTCACCCTCGGCGCAACTAAAGAAGGCAAACTCACACTCATCAAACACATCGGTGAAACTATAACGTCACCCTTTGACGAATTTACCGAACCCGTGACAACGGCAACAAATATGATGTATGGTTGCCCCAACGTCGATACTTACTATCGCCTTGGCCGTATTAATGTTGGCACTCCCACTTTTATGCGGGCACCGGGGGAAGCACCGGGAATGTTTGCTTTAGAGTCAGCAATGGATGAACTTAGTTACGCTCTAGAATTAGACCCCATCGAACTCCGCCTCCGCAACCATGCAGATGTGGAACCTGCCACCGGGCATCCGTGGTCCAGTAAATCTCTCAAAGAATGTTATCAGCGAGGAGCAGAAATATTTGGCTGGAAACACCGCAACCCCAAACCAGGGTCTATGAGTGACGGTGAAAGTTTAATTGGTTGGGGCATGGCCAGTGCAACTTTTCCTGCTAACAGTTTTCCTGCTACTGCTAAAGTAACCATATATAATAGTGGGGAAATATTAGTCGAAAGTGCAACCCACGACTTAGGTACAGGTACTTATACTGTGATGACACAGGTTGCTGCCGAAGTTTTAGGGGTATCTCTGGAGAAGGTAGAATTTAAACTTGGCGACACTAAGTTATCCAAAGCGCCACTTACCGGAAATTCGACTACAGCTAGTAGTGTGGGTACGGCAGTACAAGCAGCAGCAATGAAAGCTAGGAGTAAAGTTGTAGAGATAGCAATTTCTGATTCTGACTCACCGCTTTATGGAGCAAAACCGGAGGAGGTAATTTTTGAGTCTGGGAAGTTATTGTTGAAAAATAATCCTGCTGTCGGGGAAAGTTATCAGGCAATTCTCAGTCGTCATGGTTTAGAAAATATTGAAGCGGTTGGTGATAATACACCGAAACAGCAACAGCAGGAATATGCCAAACATTCTTTTGGAGCAACTTTTGTGGAGGTGCGAGTAGACCGTTTGTTGGGAGAAGTGCGAGTAACTCGATGTGTCGGTGTTTATGGTGCTGGGCGCATTCTCAATGCTAAGACTGCCCGCAGTCAAATGATAGGTGGTATTACTTGGGGTATTGGTATGGCGTTGATGGAACATACGGTAATGTCTCATCACTATGGACGTATTCTGAATCATAATCTTTCAGATTATTTGATTCCTGTGCAGCTAGATGTGCCGGATATTCAGGTGCAGTTTGTAGAGGAGGAAGACCCCTATGTTAATGCTCTGGGAACTAAGGGTATTGGGGAACTTTCTATCGTGGGAGTTGCAGGAGCGATCGCTAATGCTGTTTATCATGCCACAGGTAAACGTGTTCGAGATTTGCCCATTACTCCAGATAAGTTATTAGAATAGAAGGAAGAAGCAAGAAAGGAGAAGGTAATAATACCATGTCCAGTTGAATACTTAAACTTTGGAATAAGTAAGGCAAAAGCAAAGAAAAGGTTAGAAGGGAGAAAGTTTTTTGATCGCTGATTATCCGGACATGATATAAATGGTGATTTTTACTTGAAAAACTAAAAGAAAATAAATTATGATACATAAATTATCAACCAATTTTACCTTTGACTTTCTTTGTTATATTTGGTGTTTTCATGTTACCAATTATTCCACCTCCGAAGGGGTTCAGAATCTTTTATTCGCCTAACAGCGACCTCCTATTAGTTTACCGTCCAAACGGTATGACATACTTACTTATATTCTCAGTTATCTGCTTTTTCATCTGGATATTATTTTGTTTTTTTATTGCTACATTGTTAATAACTTCATTTATGCTGACTCAAGATTATTTAATCAGTATTTTAACTTTTCTATTTTTTTTCATTCCTTTAGTTTTGTATTTTTTTGCTGCTAAAATATTCAATCAAATCTATATAATTCTCTATTTTTTTCTAGGAAAATTAAGTTTTGACTTTAGATTCAATTGCTTAATTTTCACCAAAGATATAGGTATTTTAAAAAATGAAATACAAAAAATTAAACGGTCAAAAATTCAATATGTACAACAGGTTAAAACTAGCGGTTTTAAAGGAAATAGATTTTCATCATGGGGCTTATTAATCAAAACAGTAAATCGAGAGTATAATGTTCTTTCCTATCAATCTTATGACAAAACTAAATGGCTAGGTAATGTTATTGCTGCGTGGGCTAAAGTCAAATATTTGCCATTATCGCCACTTAGGGGTAAGGAAGCAGAAGTCAGAATTAATCGAAAAAATTATAAAATAGGACGACAATTTTAATAGTTTAAACTTTTATAGCTATGGTAGTTACTATACATAAAAGGTCTACAATTCCGATGCATCTCATACTTGCAAAAATACTTTTTTCTTATATATTCTCTATTCTCTATTGCCTGTTGTCTAAAAGCGATCAATTTTTGACTTTATTCAAAATTGAGACGCACCCTAAAACTCTTACCAAATAATTGTTAATTATTAATTGTTGAATTCCCTGTTCCCTTTTTCCAAATGAAAGAATTACAAGACATTATTGCAACTTACGCCAAACTCAAAAATTCTACTGAAACCCTTGCCCTCGCTACTATTGTCAAAGTTGCGGGTTCCACATATCGCCGAGCTGGGGCACGAATGTTGATGACTGCTAAAGGTGAAATGGTCGGTTCCCTCAGTGGTGGTTGTCTCGAAAATGATGTTTTGGAGCAAGGGCAAGAGGTAATGAGTTCCGGCAAGTATCGCCTTGTTACCTACGACACAACTTCTGAAGCAGATATTATCTGGGGTTTGGGAATGGGTTGTCAGGGAATAGTTGATGTGTTTATCGAACCTCTATCCGGTGAAAAGGGAATAGACTTAATGTCATTTTTTGCTGACTGTCTTCAGCATAGACAACCAGGAGTTTTAGTTACAGTATTTAGAAGTCAAGCAGCGGAGCAATATCATTTGATGTTATCGACCGATGGTAATATTAGTACTAAAATAACTGATAATTCTCTTGTTCAGTTATTAGTAGATCGTGCCAAAATAGCTCAGAGTTCGGGTAAGTCATTTCAAATATCTATTAATAATATAGAAGCCTTCATTGAAGTCATTCATCCACCCCTACCTCTAGTAATATTTGGTGCCGGGCACGATGCCATACCTGTAACATCTTTTGCCAAACAATTAGGATGGTATGTCACAGTATTAGATTGTCGTTCTGCTTATGCCACATCTGCTAGATTTCCAGAAGCAAATTCTATAGTTATTTCTGAATATGAAAAACTACCAAAATCGGTAATTTTAGATGAAAAAACTGTAGCAGTGGTAATGACTCATAACTATCTCTATGATTTGACAATTCTCAAAAATATTTTACCTTTACCTTTACGTTATTTAGGAATACTTGGACCCCGAAGAAGAACCGAAAAGTTATTAGCAGAAATTCCCATAGATGAGCAGTACAAAAAACGTTTATATGCTCCAGTTGGTCTAGATATTGGCGCTGATAATCCACAAGAAATTGCTTTAGCTATTATTGCAGAAATTCAAGCAGTAATTTCTAACCGTTCGGCAGGTTTTCTACGTTATCGTAACTTACCAATTCATAGTCAAGATAATGAATAAATCCATCGGAATTATAATTTTAGCTGCTGGTGCATCAACCCGTTTGGGTCAGCCTAAACAATTGTTGATTTATAAAGGGAATAGTTTGATTTTCAATACTGTTGAAATTGCAGTTAATTCTGGTTGTTCGCCAATTATTGTAGTGCTTGGTGCTTATGCCGATTTAATACTTCCTGAAATTAGTAATTTCCCAGTAAAAATTGTCGAAAATTCTAATTGGCAGGAAGGCATGAATACTTCGATTAGAGCTGGTATTAATCTTTTACAAACTACTCAAGAAATTATAGAAGCAGTAATAATAATGGTTTGTGACCAGCCTTTTTTATCTACTAACTTAATTCAGAAAATGATTGATATTTATTATTTAAAATCAAATCCAATAGTTGCTTCTGAATATGCTGGTACTTTAGGGGTTCCGGCTTTATTTAGTTCTAGCCTTTTTCCAGAAATGCTCAATTTAAAAACAGATAAAGGTGCGAAACAAATAATCAATAAATATGCTAGTCAAGTTATAACTGTTGATTTTCCTATAGGAGAAATAGATATTGATACTTTTACTGATTATGAATCTTTAAAAAGGGAGTAGATTAATAATTAATAATTAATAATTAATAATTAATAATGGCTTTGTTGCATGAAAGTAGCGATATAGCTGTCGCTAGGCTCCGCCAACGCAGCAACCTCCCTTATTGGAAGTGAGCTAGATTTGAACTTTGTAGCTTTTGGGCTTACCCGTTTGAATCATACGGCCTTTGCATGGCACATTGTTATGAACAACTCTACTGCTTGATTATCAAATTTTCGTCATCGCAACTTCCCTCCAAACATCACTTTGAGCCTAAACATTATAATTAAGGTTTAAAGCCTCTCATTTTAAGTTAAGCATTAGTTTTCCTACCTCCTCCCTCTTTCTTTTTCCTTACTTTCGCTATACAATACTGATACTACAGGAAATGATATTAGTTTGTCAAATTATTCACTCAAATTAGGATAATTATGAATACTCAAAACCATCTTCGTAACCTCCAACATCAAACAATTCTTGAACGGGCTAAATATCCACAAAATCAAGGAAAAACAAATCCGATAGACTGCTATCACATAGGAGATAACCCCTCATGTGGCGATCGCATTGAACTGACAATAAAATTCAATCAAAAAAAGCAAATTATAGAAGATATAAAATTTCAAGGAAAAGGTTGTGCCTTAACCATTGCTTCCGCAGATTTAATGGCAGAAACATTGTTAGGAAAAACTAGAGAAGAAGCATTAGAAATTACAGAACAATTTCGACAAATGCTCAAAGGAGAAATTAGTCTTTCCGAGAATTTACCAAAATTAAATATTTTTCAAGGAGTTGCCCAGTTTCCCATCAGAATTAAATGTGTTTTACTAAGTTGGCACACCCTGAAAACAGCACTAGAATCACTAAATTAAAGCATTCAGCAGTTCAGCAATCAGTGGTCAGCTTTTTTTACAAATGTTTGCTACAAATAGCTAGGCTATTTATTAGGAGTCAGGAGTAAGAATGAATAGCTTTTAGCCAATTTTTGAGGTCGTAATTTATCTTTTTAGTATTTAATTTTGTAGGGTGCGTTGTAACGCACCGATACCAATTAGTGGCAACTAAATTTAATTTTTGTATATCTATACATTAGACATCTCTAAGAATAAAAAATAAAATCAATCATCTCAATAGATACATCAATTATTTCTCCCTACTCTCTACTCCCTCTTTTATGGAAATATTTATTATTATGAAAATCGCTGAAATGTGTTTGAATAGAATAGCAATTAAATTCAACAATAAACATATATGGCCACCAGATTAATTAAACTAGAAGATGGAATTTTGGTTGAAGCAGAAGTTCCAGACAATGAAGCAAAACCAATTTCTACTAATGTTATTAAACAAGTTAAATCTAGTTTTGCTAAAGTTAAACCTATATTAATAAATATTAGTCGTCCAATTACTGAAACTTGGCAAGAAATTAATAAAAATTTGGAAATTGAACAAGCTGAGGTGGAAGTAGGTTTGAATTTTGAGGGGGGAGGTAATTTATATATTACAAAAGAAACAGTTAGTACAAATTTAAAAGTTAAATTAGTGCTGAAACCGAAAAAATCAGAGGATGAATAATACTAAATCTCAAAAACTTTTCTATGCTTTCTTGAGCAGGGGAATGGAGAAGGTAGGGGCATTAACGACAGTTATGCACCAGCAAACGGCCTCGACCCCATAGAGAGATTAGAAAAGTTATTAATAGCAAATATTTCCCCATAAATCTGTCTAATTTGATTACTTTACCTAATTTACTTAGGGATATGATGAATCATGTTGAGATACCACGCCTAACTGTAGACTCTTCGCAGAGCAAAATGTGCCTCTGACTTCCAGGGAAAAGTATTAACTAGCTATTAGCTTTTCCGTTCCGGAATGCTGCGCAAACAGCATTTAGCTAGCCTCTTACAGAGGAACTGCGTTAACAGCTAAAAATCCAAGAGTTCGGCATCCTCCACTATATTTGAAAAATTAGTGGTGCGCCTTTTATGGTGGATTAAAGTCCCCATTATACACCTTGAGAAGCTGTTAACAAAGTTCCTGCGCGGGAGGCTAGCTCACCGCTGACCGCTGACTGCTATTTCAACTGTTATTGTGCTAGAAATGGGGAAAATGAAAGATATATTAACTAAACAAGCCTGGTTTTCCAATGTCCAAAAAGATTTATTAGCAGGCGCTGTAGTGGCTTTAGCTTTAATCCCTGAAGCCATTGGTTTTTCTATTATTGCTGGTGTCGATCCAAAAGTAGGGTTGTATGCTTCATTTTGTATTGCTATTGTAACAGCTTTTTTAGGTGGGCGACCAGGAATGATTTCCGCAGCAACCGGAGCTATGGCATTGCTGATGACAACCTTAGTTAGAGATTATGGTTTAAATTATCTATTCGCAACCACTATTCTCACAGGCATCCTGCAAATTTTTCTAGGATGGATTAAGTTAGGAAATCAAATGAGATTTGTTCCTAGAGCGGTAATGTTAGGATTTGTCAATGCTCTGGCAATATTAATTTTTGATGCTCAACTAACTCAATTTGAAGATGCTTCTATCTGGGTTTATATAATGGTAGCAGCAGGATTAGGTATTATTTATGGGTTGCCTCGCATCACTAAAGCAATACCTTCTCCTTTAGTTGCTATTGTTGTCATCACTGGGTTCGCACTGACCACAGGATTAGACATACCCACTGTAGGAGACATGGGAACATTGCCCGATGCTCTACCCAGTTTTTCCCTACCAATAGTACCGCTCAACTTTGAAACCCTCGATATTATCCTGCCTTATGCTTTGGCACTTTCTTTAGTGGGGTTACTAGAATCATTCTTAACAGCTAATGTTATTGATGACCTTACCGATACTTCTAGCGATAAAAATCAGGAAGCAGTCGGACAAGGAATTGCTAATATTGTCGCCGGATGTTTTGGTGGAATGGCTGGATGTGCGATGATCGGTCAGTCTATGATTAATATTGGGTCTGGTGGGAGGACGCGACTTTCTTCTTTGAGTGCAGGCATTTTTCTGTTTGTTTGTATTATTCTGCTAAATGGTTGGGTGGCGCGTATTCCTATGGCAGCCTTAGTTGCAGTGATGATTATGGTGTCTGTAAGCACCTTCCATTGGGATTCTATTCGCAATCTTCGTCGAGTTCCCAAGAGTGAAACAGCGGTGATGATGACAACTGTGTTTATGACAGTTTTAACTCATAACTTAGCTATTGGAGTAGTTGTTGGAGTGGCGTTGAGTGCAATTTTCTTCAGTCGTAAAATTGCTGCGCTGATTTTTGTTGACTCTTATTTAAAAGAAAATGGTGTTGAGCGTATTTACAGCATTAATGGTCAAGTATTTTTTGTTTCTGTGGAAAATTTTATCAACACCTTTGATTTCCGCGAACATATAGAGTCTGTAACTATTGACCTAACTCATGCTCATTTATGGGATCAATCTGCTGTCGATGCAGTAGATAAGGTTGTACTACGTTTTCGTAGACGGGGTATTAAAGTACATTTAATTGGCTTGAATGAGGCAAGTGCAACTTTATTAGACCGTTTGACTACCCATTCTAGTAAACAAACTATTTTTAAAGAGGGGCGGGTTATTCATTAGATTTAGGGAGTAGGGAGTAGGGAGTAAGGGAGTGGGGGATTGGGGGAGTGAGGGAGTAGTAAACATAAGAATAATTAACACGAACTGACTGATAATTATCAAAAAGATTATTCGGTCTGTATTAATTATTTAATAATTGAAGTGTCGCCTAAGTATAGCATGAATTTTGGTAATTAGTGTAAGAAGGAAGAAGAAATATCATGTCCGGATGATTAAGTGTAATAGACATCTCCAAAAATACAAAATAAAATCAATAACCGCACTAAATATATCAATTATTTGCTCCTGCTCCTTACTCCCTCTTTTGGAGGAGATGTCTAATAAAAATGTTCTCCTCTAAATGTTGAATAAATATTCCAAATTTATGCTCTGTTTCCAGTCTTCGCTCCTGAATTTACATCTACGACCTACCACCTAAGCGTACTACCCGAGCGGAGATAATAATAACCTGTTAATTAAATGCTATAGCACTACGCATTAAGCTGTTTGACATTTCTCAACCCTGTTAGCGGAGCTTTTGCGCACCGAAAACCCTTTAACAGTTTACTATTCCCTGTTCCCTATTCCCTACTATGATTGCCATATTAGCCTCAATATGATAGGGTGGAAAAACTCCGATCAAATTAGCTATATTTTTACATCAAAACTAATGGAAATAGGAATTGCTATATTTGGTGCAGGTCGTTGGGGGACTCACCTAATTCGTAACTTCTTCAATCATCCTCAATCTCGTGTTATCGCCATAGTAGACCCTAACCTAGAACAGTTACAAGCAGTTCAAAAACGCTTGGAATTGGACCAAAATATTGTATTATTAGAAGATTGGACAGAAGCTTTAGAGTTACCAGGAATAGAGGCAGTGGCGATCGCTACTCCTGCTTCCACCCACTACGAAATTATTAGTGCTGCTCTGAAAAAAGGTTATCATATTCTTTCAGAAAAACCTTTGACTCTTGAATATTCAGAGTCAGTAGAATTATGTAAATTAGCCGAACAACAACAACGTCAACTTTTTATCGATCATACTTATCTATTTAATCCAGTTGTCCAAAGTGGTAAAGCTATTGTAGCAGAAGGTAAATTAGGAGAGTTACGTTATGGGTATGCTACACGCACTCATATTGAACCTGTACGTCCAGATGTAGATGCTCTTTGGGATTTAGCAATTCACGATATCTGTATTTTGAACAGTTGGCTAAACCAAAAACCTGTGGAAGTACAAGCAAGTGGTACGGTTTGGCTACCTCAACAACCCCCACAATCAGATTTAGTTATGGCTAAACTGACATATCCAAGTGGTTTTCAAGCTTTTTTACATTTATGTTGGCTAAATCCTGATAAACAACGCCGTTTAGGAGTAGTAGGTACTCAAGGAACATTGATTTTTGATGAAATGTCTGCAGATGCACCTTTAGTTATTCAGCATGGTCATTTAGAAGAGCAAAATAATCGCTGGAAAGCAGTAGATGTCAGTCGGGAAGTTTTAGCGATCGCCAAATCTGAACCTTTAGGTCAAGTATGCAATGAATTTTTAAATTGTATTCGTCAGAATACTGCTTCAAAAATTTCTTCTGGTTGGGTGGGTGCTGAATTAGTGGGAATCTTATGTGCTTTAAATGATTCTCTCCAACAAGGAGGAACAGTAGTTAAATGCGATCGTTCTTAAAATTTTATAGCGCTTTTCACATGGATAGACTACAGTTAGTATGGGCAACCCAAAAGCATTTTTCTACCCCCTACTCCCTACTCCCTACTCTAAGTGCCAAAAATAATTTTGTGGTCTACTCAAATGAAAAGCGCTGTAAATTTTGACCATTTAACCTACATTCCGCACAACAAAATGTAGCACATAAAGAGGGAAAAACTTGAGTAAGTATTTAGACTCAAGAAAAAAAACCTCAAACTGTAATTCTAGACAAGAAGTGAAGATCAAAAAAGATGAGAAAATGTCCATAGAAGTAAGTAATACCAATTCCCATGCATTATTGCTATACTTGAGCAGTACTTCAGTTATTAACTAATCAGCACAAGTAAAATCACTTTTTTACTGATTTTAGCTAAGTTAATGTTAATTATTCTTGTGTTTACTTCTCCCTGTACGGACGTTGCATGCAACGTCCCTACCAATTCCCATACTCCCCTGCTCAACAAAATGTAGAAAAGTTTTTGAGAAATGGTATAACCTAGACCCAGATCGGATTAGTAGCAGAAATTATTGATGAGATTGGCATAGAAAAGAAAATTAATCAACTACTCAGAAAACAGTTACCAGAAAAAATTACAGGGGGTCAAGCAGTCAAAAGAATGCTCTTATCCGGACATGATTATAGTGACTAATTCCAAGGGCGATCGATATTTGCTATAAGAAATATTTGCTATAAGAAATAATGATATTAACAATTACGGCATTTTACGCGGATAGTGAGGTACAGTTTTAAAATTCATCTTTTTTTCCCTACTGCCTACTGCCTACT
>NZ_CEZPJD010000077.1:9047-17302 GCF_983059655.1 Okeania sp. | reverse complement strand
GAGGAGAAATTTTTTCTACCTTTAGCGTAGGAGATGGCAGAGGAGAAGTTTTTTCTACCTGTTGCAGTGGTGCAGTAGGAGTTTTTTGACCTATGATTATTTCTCCCCAATTTTCCAGTATTTTTTGTAGAGCTTCAACCTTAACTGGCTTACTAATATAATCATCCATACCCGTTTGCAGACAAATTTCGCGATCGCCCTCCATAGCTCCCGCAGTCATGGCTACAATAGCAGGTCTTTTGTCTAACTCATAGCCATATTTGTTACAAATATTTTTTGTTGCTTCCAAGCCATCCATTTCTGGCATTTGTACATCCATAAAAACCAAATCATAAGGTACTCTCTCTAAAGCCATCAAAGCTTCTAACCCATCACTAACCACATCAGGACGATAACCCATTCGTCCTAACATCGACAATGCAACTTTTTGATTCACTACATTATCTTCAGCTAACAAAATTCTTAAAGGTAGTCGGTTCGCGAGATTACCATCAATTTTGATATCAGCTTGCTTTGTAACATTTTCTACCTGATTAGCAAAAATCTTCATCAGTACCTTATATAGTCGCTCCGGCTTAATCGGCTTATTTAGACAAGCTTGTAAATTGCCGGTATCACCTTTAGGACAACCTATAGAAGTTAACATCACTAATGGCAGTGTTTTTAGTCGAGGAAGCTTACGAATTTCAGCAGCTAAAGTTAAACCATCCATTTCTGGCATTTGCATATCTAAAATAGCTAGATCGAATTTTTTACCTTTCTTCAGCAGCTCTAAAGCTTTTGTACCACTATCTACTTCTGTAGATACCATATCCCATTTTTTACTTTGTATTTTTAGAATCAGCCTATTAGTAGGATTATCATCAACTATTAACATTCGTTTACCATTAAGTTGAGGCTGAGGATTTTGATAAACTTTAGGGATGCTAGGAGCAATTGCAGTTAAGATTGTGAAGTGAAATGTTGAACCAATAGGAACAGAATTTGCAGAAGTGAAATTATTTTGATTCACACTCAAGGGATTTCCAGTCAAACTACCACCGCTTTCTGCCCACATTTGCCCACCCATCATTTCACACAGTTGCTTACTGATAACTAAGCCCAAACCTGTACCGCCATATTTGCGAGTAGTGGAAGAATCTACTTGAGAAAAAGGCTGAAAAAGTCGCTTTAAACCTTCCGGTGGAATACCAATACCAGTATCTCTAACAGCAAAATGAATTTGGTGAGTAGGAGATTGAGAATTGTCTAAGTTAATTTCTTCAGAAGTAACATTTATTACTACTTCTCCAGAATGGGTAAATTTAACAGCATTACTGACTAAATTGACCAAAATTTGACGCAACCTAGTTACATCACCCGTAATTGTGGAGGGAGTGCGATCGTCTATTATGTAGGCTAAGTCTAATCCTTTATCTGTAGCTTGAGGCACTAGCAAATCTAGACAAGATTCTACACATTCTCGGAGGTCAAAAGCTTGGTTTTCTAACTCTAACTTATCGGCATCAATTTTTGAGAAGTCGAGAATATCATTAATAATAATCAACAAGTTATCCCCACTACTACGAATAATTTCTACAAAGTTTCGCTGTTGAGGATTTAGATCGGTATCTAGCAACAAACCAGTCATCCCAATTACTCCATTCATTGGGGTGCGTATTTCGTGACTCATGTTGGCCACAAATTCTGATTTCAGTTTGGCGATAGATTGAGCTTCCTTTAAGGCCCCATCTAATTCTTGATTTTTTTGTTCTAATTCTGCTGCTATTTTGGCTGTTTGCTCTTGAGATTTGGCCTTTTCTTCCAGATAAACTTGAATTTGGTTAACTGCAGGTCTAAATACAAATACTCCCTCTGATATTAGTAGTAATATCGCAACTGTTAATAATAAATTTTCGATTTGTCTAGCTTGCTGAACTTTTTCTTGAGCTTCGGCATCATATTGGAAGACAATTTGATTCATCCGTGGGAGAAAAAGGGCCTCATTGTTCAGAATAGTTTCTACAAAAGGTCTAATATCTGCCTGTGCAGGCTCTGAGTTAATAGTTACTAGCAAATCCTGAGCAGCCTTAATCATTGCTTGATAATATTTTTCCATCTCCGCAAACATTTGTTTTACTTTGGGACTATTTTTATCACTGGGTAATCCTAAGTCTGAATCACCTTTCTGTAGTCCCTGATGGGAAGTTTGGAACACCTGGACAACATCTTCTAGTTCCTGTTGACGTTGTTTTCTGATTTTTGAGTTGGAACTATACTGGATAGCTAATGCTGCTTTACTAAGTTTTTGACTCAGCATTCGTTGACGACCTGCAATGTTAATTACCCGAGAACTGGTAAACTGATATTTTAGGGATCTTTCTACTAAAATTTGTTCAAATATAAATAATCCAGCAACTACACTGAGTCCAACAATATAAAGTACAGTCAGGCGATGAGTTGGAGATGGCTTGCGTAATTTTTTTGACATTTTTTTTTATAGTTATTGTTGTAGCTAATTTTCTTTATACTTCACTGTTTGATAATGACAAACACTGGATCTTTATATCTAGATTTTATCTCAATTCAATAAGTGGATTAGACTATATATATGTGTATATATTTATGCTACTTCGGACTTTTGACTACCGCAAAGTGGCTGACTCACTAACTAAATAATTAATGTTTATAACTGATTCTCAGCTACTTTCTTATCAACGTTGTCCTAGAAAAGTATTTTTGGATACTTATGGAGATTTTACGCAACAAGATTCTCCTAGTGATTTTTTACTGAAATTAATTAAAGATAGTTCGGAATTTAGGTCGAGCATTATCAAGAATTATATTTATCAAAAGCCTAATTATTCTCGTGGAGATTTAATGGCAGGGGGAAAGGCTACTGAAGAATTAATGGCAGCAGGTATTGATGTTATTTATCAGGGAATATTAATTATTTCAGAATCTTCAATCAATTCACTCCCACAAAATCAGACTATTAATTTTGTTGGCTATCCAGATTTATTGATTAAACAGCCTGGATATTCTCGATTTGGTGATTGGGTTTATATTCCTACAGATATTAAGTTAAGCAAACGTCCGAAATTAGAATATCAAATAGTTGCTACTTTCCACGCTCAAATATTAGCGAATATTCAAGAAATTTGGCCGGAAACTGCTTGGTTGATTCTCCGAAAAAAAGGGTTATATAAGGTTAATTTAGATAAGCGAATTGAGCAAATGCAGGAAACTATTTCTGAATTAATTGCTATGTTGCAAAATTCTCTAGAACCAGAGGTATTTATTTCTCGTCAAAAATGTAATCTTTGTACTTGGTATAGTAGCTGTCATGGTGTTGCGGAAACTCAAAAACATTTATGTCTTTTGCCGGGAGTTACTTCTAATAGATATGTTGTGTTGAAGAGCTTAAATTTAACAACTTTAGAATCTTTGAGTAAAACTAATCCTGATGATTTAGAAGTTTACCCAGAATTTGCTGATGGAGTTGGAATACAAGTTGTTAAGCAAGCTCAATCTGTATGGGAAAATAAAGTGATTCTGAGAAATGAAATATTTGCCGAAGAAATAGATAGTAAAACTTTACCGGTTAATTATTACAAATCAAATAAGCTCGTCAATGCTCCTGTAGAAATATACTTTGATATTGAAGCTCAACCGGATATTAATCTAGATTATTTACATGGTGTCTTAGTAGTTGATAAACGCCAAAATACTAAAAAATTTCATGTTAATTTAGCTGAAAATCCTTTAGATGAAGAATTGATTTGGTATCAATTTTTAGACTTGGTTTGGAAATATCCTATCGCTCCAATTTATCACTTCTGTGAATATGAAATTCAAACTGTAAAAAGATTAGCTCAACTTTATCAAACTCCAGCTTATCTGTGGAAACCATTGTTAAAAAGATTTGTAGATATTCATCAAGTTGTTACTCAAACTATTATATTGCCTGTAGAAAGTTATTCCCTCAAAAATATTGCTCGTTGGTTAGGTTTTGAATGGCGGAACCCCGAAGCTAATGGTGCTCAATCTGTTTGTTGGTATGCAGAATGGTTGAAAACAGGCGATCGCTCTTTATTAGATGCAATTATTATTTACAATGAAGATGATTGTTATGCTACTTATTATATTAAAGAATGGTTATTACAATTGTTAGAAGAAGGAAGAGTTTAATAATTAATAATGAATAATTAATAATGAATAATTGTTGAAAGTAGATTCAACTGTAGTGAGGTAAGCTAAGACGCATTTGATATGCCCCTTAGCAAGTCAGAAGTAATATAGCAATCCTAAATAGGTTGTGACAAATCAATAAAGTAGTAAAAAAACTGAAACTACTGCCTGTTCCCTGCTCCCTGTTCCTTAAAAGCGACAAGATTTTTATACACAAATAAAATAGGATTGCTATAGAGATTGTACTTTACTATTAGGTACACAAAAAATAAGTGGTTTAAATGCACAACAACTTACACCTATTGTGGGCAAGATGCCCGCATTAAAAACATTCAATTGTTAATATCTGTAATTCATTATGCAAAGAATTTGCTGTAATTCTATCTACAGTTTTCCATTGACTTTTTTAATAGCATTTTCCTCACAATCAAAATCAAACTACTATATATGAATATCTTTAAACATAAGACTTATAAGTACCTGATTTTAACCTTAATTACTGGTTTAATTATTGCTGTTATTACAGGCAGAATAATTAATTCAGCTACTCAAGCAACTATGCCTCAATTAACTTTTTTAGGAGAGGTAAATTTTCCCACAAGATTAGAATTTAAAAATACAGAAGTTGGTGGGCTTTCTGCCATAACTTACAATCCAGAAAAACAAATTTATTATGCAATTTCGGATGACCGTAGTAGCAAAACATCAGCTAGATTTTATACTCTGAAAATTGACCTACAGCCAGATGAAATTTCAGAAGAAACAGTAACTTTTACAGATGTCACAACTTTATTAAATGAAACAGGTAAACCATTTCCTGCTTTGAGTATTGACCCAGAAGGAATTGCTTTTACAGGAGAGACTTTATTTATTTCTTCTGAAGGAGATAGAGAACGTCAAATACAACCATTTATTAGAAAATTTTCTCTGACAGGTAAACAACTACAAAATTTGCCAATCCCTGAAAAATTTCTCGTAGAAGCAAACAATGGAGTTAGAAATAATCTTGCTCTAGAAAGTTTAACTATTACTCCTAGTAAAAAATATCTCTTCACCGCTACAGAAAATGCTTTAGTTCAAGATGGCGAAGAAGCAACTTTTAGTATGGGTAGCTACTGTCGAATTCTACGGTATGATTTAGCTGAAAGTCAGCCAGAAACAGAATTTCTATATATCACAGAACCTATTGCTACTAATTATAATAATTTAGGTGGTTTTAGTACCAATGGCCTAGTTGATTTACTTGCGTTAGATGATACTCATCTTTTAAGTTTAGAACGGTCTTTTTCCCTAGCAACAGGAAATGTAATTAAACTTTTCCAAATAGATTTATCAGATGCAGATAACATTCAAAATATTGATGGCTTAAATAATCAAATTACTGATATTTCTCCAGTGCAAAAAAAATTACTCTTAGATTTCAGCACTCTAGAAATAGTCTTAGACAATATTGAAGGTATAACTTTTGGCCCAAAACTGGCAGACGGTCAGCGATCGCTCATCCTAGTTAGCGATAATAATTTTAACCCTCTACAATTTACTCAGATTCTTATTTTTAGCTATTTAGGGAGTAGGGAGTAGGCAGGGCTGTTTCAAAGTATTGTAGATTAACGATGAGCGGGAGAACGGGAGTAATGGACATAGTTAAACAGTAAAATTTGTCAAAATTTGCCGATTTTTCAGCTAATAAGCGTCGTTAAGCTCTGAGAAAATATTTAGTTCAACGTCGCTTAAAAGCCTCTATCCCCGTTTCTCCGTGTCTGATGCGTCCCCGCGTCTATTGAGAATTAAACAGCCCTGATGGGGAGTAGGGGAGTAGTGTTATAGATCCAAAGTGGGTTCTATAGAAAAAAAATCTATAAGAAAAAAAATTTAGATAAAAGCTTGACAAATCAAAATAAAAACCACATAATTGTAAAAGGCTTAAAAACAAGGGACTGTAGTTCAACTGGTTAGAGCACCGCCCTGTCACGGCGGAAGTTGCGGGTTCGAATCCCGTCAGTCCCGTAGAGATATAACTTAAACCTCAGAATATACTTAACGTGATACGAACAGTAACTGCTGTTTGGTGAAACTCTATACTTTATGATAAAAGTAGGGAATCAAATAAATATCAAAATTATAGATTTTAGTATCACTCTGGTAAATCTGGCAAAAAAACGTAGATATTTTTTCAAATTAAACCAGAATGGATAAAAAAATCTAAAAACAAAAAAACAAAATAGAAATTGATATGAGTGTTAGAGTTCGTCTGGCCCCAAGTCCAACAGGAAACTTACATATCGGTACAGCCAGAACAGCTGTATTTAACTGGTTATTTGCCCGAAACCAGAAAGGAAAATTTATCCTAAGAATAGAAGATACAGATATAGAGCGATCGCGTCCAGAATATACAGAAAATATTATGGAGGGGTTGACCTGGTTAGGATTAGAATGGGATGAAGGACCATCCTACCAGTCTCAACGGTTAGAACTATATAATACAGCTACTCAAAAATTACTAGACAAAGGGTTAGCCTATCGCTGCTATTGTACAGCAGCAGAACTAGAAGAAATGCGGGAAGCTCAGAAAGCTAAAAAAGAAGCACCCCGCTACGACAACCGCCACCGTGACCTTACACCCGAACAACAAGCAGCTTTTGAAGCAGAAGGAAGACAGCCAGTAATTCGCTTTAAAATTGACAATGACCAAATAATTACCTGGAAGGACCAGGTTAGAGGGACAGTAACCTGGAAAGGCAGCGACTTGGGTGGAGATATGGTCATCTCTCGTGCTGCTAGTGGAAATACAGTGGGTCAACCCCTCTACAATATGGCAGTGGTAGTAGATGATATGGATATGGAAATTACCCATGTAATTCGTGGTGAAGACCATATTGCTAATACAGCTAAACAAATATTGCTTTATGAAGCCCTAGAAGGGAAAGTACCAGAATTTGCTCATACACCTCTAATTCTTAATCAAGAAGGACGCAAACTTTCAAAACGAGATGGAGTAACTTCAATTTCTGATTTTAAAGAATTAGGGTTTATTCCAGAAGCATTAGCAAACTATATGTCTTTGCTTGGGTGGACACCTCCAGACTCAACCCAAGAAATATTTACCCTGACAGAAGCAGCTGAACAGTTCACTTTTGAGAGAGTGAATAAAGCAGGGGCAAAGTTTGACTGGAATAGGTTGGACTGGATAAATAGTCAATATCTACATAATTTACCAGTAGGACAACTGACGGATAGATTAATTCCTGTCTGGCAAAAAGCAGGATATGAATTAGATCCGCAGAGCGATCGCCCTTGGTTAGAACAATTGGCCGCATTGATTGGACCTAGCTTGACTCGCCTCACCGATGCAGTAGAAATGAGTAAGTTGTTCTTCTCTCCTACTGTAGAATTGGATGCAGAAGCAGCAGAACAAATGCAGAAAGAAGATGCTGTAAAATCTATTAATTCTATTATTGAGTCAATGGATATTGATGCACCTCTGCGAGTGGGTGATGCACAAAAAATTATCAAAAGGGTAACTCAGGCAATTAAAGTTAAGAAAGGCATCGTCATGCGATCGCTCAGGGCATCTTTAACAGGTGCAATGCAAGGGCCAGATCTAATTCAGTCATGGTTACTCCTACATCAAAGAGGTTTTGATGTATTACGCTTCAAAAAAGCTATAGGTCAGGAGGTTGAAGAAAGCAAAAAGGAAAAAGCTCCTGCTAATAGTAATAAAGGGTTTGCTGAAATAAAAACAGCAACTTCAAAAACATCTGTTGCACCAAAACAACAACCTCAGAAAATAAAAGCATCAGCTAATCTTGCTGGTGAGTCTCAAAGTGTTAAACCGACGATAGATAAAGCACCAACAGTAACTCCAACAGGAGAAACTAAAGTTGTTGAACCTACTGTGGAGAAACAGAAACCAACTACGACTCCAACTGCAGAAACTAAAGTTGTTAAACCGACGATAGATAAAGCACCAACAGTAACTCCAACAGGAGAAACTAAAGTTGTTGAACCTACTGTGGAGAAACAGAAACCAACTACGACTCCAACTGCAGAAACTAAAGTTGTTAAACCGACGATAGATAAAGCAC
>NZ_CEZPJD010000077.1:0-8947 GCF_983059655.1 Okeania sp. | reverse complement strand
ACTCCAACTGCAGAAACTAAAGTTGTTAAACCGACGATAGATAAAGCACAAGCAACAACTACCACAGAAGAAACTAAAGTTGTTGAACCTACTGTAGAAGAACAGAAATCAACTACTAATCCCGAAGGTAAGTCTCAAAGCATTAAACCTACTGCAGAAAAACCACCAACAGTAACTCCCACAGAAGAAACTAAAGATGTTAAACCTACTGTAGAAAAACCACCAACAACAACAACTATTACTACAAAACCGGAAGCCCTAGAACAAAAAGTTGCTGCTCAAGTAGAAACTTCAACCTTAGATGACCAACAACCTGTAGAGACAACAACTAATGAAACTTTTGATAGTGAACAACTACAAAAGATTAAAGAAAAATTGATCGATACTTTTGCTTATTTTCCTGATTACATTAGTCAATTCTATCAAACATATCAACGTCAGCTTAAAGTAATTGGTTCGTTGATATTAATCATATTAACCTTCAGGTTAATTCTTGGTTTCCTAGAAGCTTTAGAAGGAATTCCTACTTTATCAATTAGCTTTGAATTCATAGGTATCGGATATTCAGTATGGTTTGTTTACCGTTATTTGCTGCGAAAATCTAATCGACAAGAATTATTAGATAAAATTCAAGATATCAAAGCAGAAATTGTTGGCAAAAAATCTTAAACTTCTAATAGTTTCAGATACTGAAAACAACATGGGGGGAATTAAAAATTAAAAGTAAACAAAAAAAATGTTTGCTTCAGAGGTTGTCTGAGAAATCCTATTTGCTACATACAAGCCCCCTAAATCCCCCAAAATTGGGGGAATTTTAGAAACAAATTGACTCTTGTTCCCCCCAAAGTTGGGGGGCTAGGGGGCAAAATTTAGTATCAAAAAACTTTTCAGATATCCTCTCAAATTCCCCCCAATAATTTTTTTGAATTTCTTTATCCGAAAACAGCTCCCTACCCTACATGAATAGAAATAAACGAAGAAAAACAACATTATTTTTAGTAGTATTATTTTCATTAGCTGGGATACAGAAAATCAATCCTGTTTTATCCCAAGATTTACAATTGACGCCCATATTTGAAGATGTAAATCTGTATCCAAAATCTCCTCAAAACCGAATGATTATTAGAGGATTAAGTGGAGGACCTGTATCTGCAAAAGAAAAAACAGGTAGAAATGACACGATAACTGGACCTTGCGTAGGTTTTATTGATCGAAAACCAGATCATAGATTAATTTTAAATGGCTTTTTTCAATCCCTGAAACTTGAAGTTAAAAGTAGTGAAGATACAACATTAGTAATTAGAGGTCCTGGGGGAAGTTGGTGTAACGATGACTTTGAAGGAAAAAATCCTGGAATTATGGGTCAATGGTTTTCAGGTACTTATGAAATATGGGTAGGTTCTTACCAAAGAAATAAATATTATCCCTATGTTATTAAAATTACTAAAGAAGAAGATTGATATATTGCCCAGTGTGGGTAGATAGGGAGTTCAACAATTAATTATTAATTAGGGTTTGTTGAATAAATCTAAAAGTATTTGTAGATAAAGGTTTTAGCTTTTTTAAGTATCAAAAAGTACGAAGTTTTAGGTAGTAATGGTTCAATTAGGAGCTGATTTTGGTCAAGATAGGGGCAAAAAAATTACTCTTACTATGATGAATGGTCACTGACTCTATAATCCTCATTTATTCTAACTCCTAACTACTCCCTACTCCCTTTTTCTCCTGCTGGGAGGGGTTATGGGTAGATTCTTACAAAGATCAAAAGCAAACCCTAATTATTTTTTTCACTGTACAAAAAGAGAGAGTAGAAAGTAGGCAGAAAGAATAGAATAAATGTATATAGTACGAGAATTAATTTAATTTGTTATTATTTGGAGATGCTTAGTGGGAGCATCTTGCTCTCGTTCCAAGTGTTTTTTATCTCCACTTGTATCATGTCCAGATAATAGCGTGATAGAACTCGGTTCCGCTTACGCAAACAAAAACCTTCTCCCTTTGAATTCTTCTTTCCCTTCTGCTTTCTATCCTCTGCCTTCTGCCTTCTTCTTATGTTTCAGAAGGAGAAGATTGACTCATAAAAGGAGTCAAATAAGCAACCAAAGCTCCAATCAAAAAACCTGCAATATTACGAGTCAATGGCAACCAATCTGAAGTTCTCGTCACTACTGGGCCAATTCCGAAAGCAATAAACAAAATTCCCCACAATGGAGAAAATATTAACGCCCACTGCCAAGAAAAAGCTTGGTCTGGTTTCCGGGGTTGAGCTGCAAAACCACAAATTACTCCGCCAAGCGCTGATGTAATCAAAGTTAAAATCCATTGCTCTCTTGGTAAACCTGGTACAACGTTACAACCACCTTGACGTAAACAAGTTTTGATAGATTCTAATGATTGGATAATAGATTGGTCCTCACCTTGGTCTCGCACAAAAAATTGATTACCGTAGCGAGTTTGTAACTCTACCCAATATGTCCGAGGCAGGAATTCATAAAGAGCACGACCAACATTAAAGTTCAGAATATTACCGCCACGGGAGTCAGCTACTAATAAAACACTTTTATTATCAAGTTCCCAAAAATCTTTAACTGCTCTACCAGGAGTACGGTCAAATTGAGTCAAAACCCTCAGTTTCCAGCCAGTTTCAGTTTCAAATTGCTCTAAATCTTTGGCTAATATATCTTCTTGAATGTCTGTTAAGTTTCTGGCTAAGTCAATAATTGGTGTTTTTTCTTCGGGGAGTAATTGAGGATTATCATAAGCGTTGGCAACCCCTGGGGTTAGAGCAAAAATCGATAATGCTACGAAAACTGCTGTAATTAATAAATAAAAATTTTTCAAAAAGTGTTTTTTCATTTTGTCTTTAGTTTTAAGCTCAAAAGTGGACAGTAAATGCTTGTATTAAAAAAGGTTCAGAAAAATCTCATATTTCTTTACATTTATTTACTTTAACTCACATTTGTATAAAATGCGCAGCCAATGTTAATATTTTTGAAACTTTTGACTGAATAATATTGACTCTTACCAATATAAATTAGGATTTGATTATGTATTAAAAATCACAATTTCTATTTTTTATGGCTAAGACAACAAGTATAAGTGATACAATTTCAAACTCAACTTAACCAACTTGCCGCTAAAGCAATTGCTAAAGCATCAGCAGCATCATCTGGTTTAGGAATATCCTCTAAATCTAATTCTCTTGCTACTGCTTGTTGAACATCAGATTTATTTGCATTGCCATAACTTGTTAGTGCCTTTTTAATTTGTGCGGGTGTAAACTCTATTAATGGAATTCCATGTTGAGCCAATACTAACATTAAAATTCCTCTAGCTTGAGCAACTAAAATTGTACTGCTCATACGATAAAAAAATAGTTTCTCTGTAGCTACTAAGTCTGGCTGAAAGGTATTAAATATCGTATGTAAATCTTCATAAATGGTGATTAAACGCTCACCCATTTCTTGTTTTTTTGTAGTTTTAATTACCCCAAAATCAACCATAGAAGTAGAATCTATTTTCCCTGTTTTTGAATTATAAACACATTTAATTACTCCAAATCCTAATACTGCCAAACCCGGGTCTAATCCAATAATTAACTTTTCCATCTTGATTTAATAAGGAATAATTTTTGAAGAGAAAACTTACAGTAGATTTGGTGGTATATGAGCTACAAATATTAATTATTCTGTTTTCAGGATAGGTAATTATTACAGCAGTTTTGTAGTTGATGAGATACAAAATTTTAGGACTTTAGGGAGTAGGGAGTAGGGAGTAGGGAGTAGGGAAAAAAAGATTAGCCTTAAAAGTGTACCTCACTATTCTAAAAAGTGCTGTAATTATTGAAATTCTCAATTTGTATATTCCTTAGCAATATAATATAGCAGTCGAAGCAAAGAAAGCAGACATACCAAAAGCATAAAACTCAGACAAAACAATATTTTTCCTTTTATCCTAGATAACTAAACACCTTCTTCCTTCTTTACTTCTTTGAAAAACTTGAAGCGATCGCTCACTGAATTTATTTAACTAAAAATAATTTTTGATGAAATTAGGGGAAACATCAATACAAGTTTTTTATTAAAAATTAACTCTCAAATTTTTTAATTGCCAAAAACTTGCTTTTATACAATCTGCTTCTTCCTAAAATATTCAACTACAACTCAGAAGATTAATGATTAATTTATCAAAATAATTCGGTTCTTCACCGCTCAACTAAACTTACCGAATAATTAAGGTTTAAATCCTCTCCTTTAAAGAATAAAAAAGTGGTCGTTAGCAGAGCTTCCCGGAGGGTGGGATGGCAAGGAAACCCTGCCATATCCAATCTACCAAGAGAAGAAAAAATTTTCCCTACTACGTTAATCCTCTTCTTTTCAAGGAGAGTTAATTGTTAATTATTAATTGTTGAACCCCGCCTTTTAAAGCCAAATATTTTTGGAAGATTGCTCAAAATCCCCGTTACAAAAATAACTTCTGACTGTCTTGAGTGTGTCTTGCATTCTGAGGTTCCCTCAAAATTACACACTCGCTTCTGCCTTCTGACTTCTGACTTCGTTAAGCTTCCTCTTCCACTAATCCAAAGACTCTATTGAAAACCTTCTTTACCTTATCACCCGAATCAATACTTTCCAATGGATCTTTTCGTAGTCGATGCCGTAAACACATTGTAATCACACGACTAATATCTTCCACCGTCACTTCTGTCTTGCCCTCAAAAGCAGCTAGAGCTTTTGCTGCACGGTTAGTAACAATATCTCCCCGTAAACCATCCACATCTAACTCAGAACAAACTTGAGAAATTTTCACTCGTAAATCATAATCAACTTCCACCGACTTCAGCTTTTGTTGAGCACCTACAAGCTTATCCTGTAATTCCTCCTGTTGTATTTGGTAATTTAATAAAAATTCTTGAGAATTTTGGTCAAAAGCTGAACGTTGTTCAACAATTTGAACTCGCAATGAAGGGTCTTTAACAGTTCTAATTTCGGCGTGCATTCCAAATCTGTCCAGTAATTGAGGCCGTAATTCCCCTTCTTCTGGATTTCCCGAACCAACAAGCACAAAACGAGCAGGATGACGAATAGAAATACCTTCTCTTTCTACAGTATTCCATCCACTGGCTGCTGAGTCAAGCAAGACATCAACTAAGTGGTCATCTAAAAGATTAACCTCATCCACATATAAAATGCCACGATTTGCCTTAGCTAATAATCCAGGTTCAAAAGCTTTTACCCCTTCTGATAAAGCCTTTTCAATATCAATAGTACCACAGACCCGGTCCTCAGTAGCTCCTAAAGGTAAGTCCACCATTTGGACTTTTCTTTTCACTGTGGCAATTTCTTGCTGTTGTGCTAATCTTCCTTGCACAGCATCGCTCATTAGATCGGGGTCTTGAGGATCGCTGTTGAAAGGATCGTCTAGAACAATGTCAATTTCTGGGAGCAGATCGGCTAAAGCACGGATAGTAGTGGATTTACCTGTGCCGCGATCGCCCATAATCATTACACCCCCTATTTTGGGGTCAATTACATTTAATAACAAGGCCAGTTTCATTTCTTCCTGGCCGACAATTGCAGTGAAGGGAAAAACAGCCCGAATTCTGGGGACGGCTGGTTTAACTGATGTATTTACCGTATTATTGGCTTGAGCGATTGGACTCACAGTAGACTCTAAATTCTGATTACTAATTTTTATTTTTGCACATTGACGGACAATTAGAATTTCTTTATGTAGGGGAATAGGGAATAGGCAACAGGGAACAGGGAACAGGAAATAACAAACACTGAAGCAATAAAATTATCATAAAGATTTAGGATTGGTATATAGCGGGAAACCCAGGCAACAGGCAATAGGCTATAGGTAAATAGAGAATTCTTTAAGTTAGTAAATAAAATGCTTTAAAATGCCTATGTTCACTTCGAGTATCTAGTATTGATAGAAATTATGACAAGCCAAAGTTCTACTCCTGTGATTGTTAATGGTGCTGCGGGCAAGATGGGCCGTGAAGTAATAAAAGCTGTAGCAAATGCTAGTGACATGACTCTTTTTGGTGCAATAGACCACCAACCTGAGCATATTGGCCAAGATATTGGTGATTTGTGTGGTTGTGGAGAACTAGAAGTGCCAATTATTAATGATTTACAGGGTATGCTAGTAATGGCCACCCAGGAAAAACAACCAGCAGTAATGGTTGATTTTACTCACCCAGATAGCGTTTACGAAAATGTTCGTTCTGCTATTGCTTATGGTGTCAGACCAGTGGTAGGAACTACAGGTCTTAGTCCAGAGCAAATTCAGGACTTAGCAGAATTTGCAGAAAAAGCCAGTATTGGTACACTAATAATCCCTAACTTCTCTATTGGTATGGTTTTGCTCCAACAAGCAGCGATCGCCGCTTCCCAGCATTTCGATCATGTAGAAATTATTGAGTTACACCACAATCAAAAAGCTGATGCTCCTAGTGGTACTGCAATTAAAACTGCAGAAATGTTATCAGAACTAGGAAAGACTTACAATATACCTAATGTTGAAGAAACAGAAAAAATAGAAGGGGCCAGAGGTTGTTTAGCAGAGGAAGGAATTAGGATTCATAGTGTACGCTTACCTGGTTTAATTGCTCATCAAGAAGTAATATTTGGTGGGCCTGGTCAAATTTATACCTTACGACATGATACAACAGATAGGTCTTGCTATATGCCTGGAGTTTTATTAGCCATCCGTAAAATTCAATCTTTAACCAAATTAATTTATGGTTTAGAAAAGCTACTTTAAACTAAGATCCACTGCGTCTACTACGTCTACTTTGGCGAGAACGAGTTGAGATATCATACTCTAAAACTGCACCTATGCCAAACAAAATCGCAGTAAATACAAAGAATACCTCTAATAAACCTCCACTTTCATAATCTCCTTGAGCGCGTGAATCTGACCACTTAAAATACATATCAGCAATGTAAAGAGAAAATGTAGCAGCAGCAATCATGCGCCAAGACTGAGAAAAACGTCCACCCCAAAAAGCTAGAAGTAAAGCAGTAGCAATAATTAGTAAAAATACATCAGCAATGATATAAAACAAGTTTATGCTATAAGCAAATTGTTCTAAGTTTTTATCTATACTGATTACCCAAGAAGGAGCCAAATTAGCCGATACTTCTTCTATATCTACCTCTTCTAAGACTGAAGTATCTGGAATAGATGATATACCAAAAAATGAAGGTTCAGCGACCCAAATAGCCAAAGCAATTCCTGCAACTGCGACTCCAGCTAAAACTCCCCACTGCCAAAATTCTAGATTTAATCGTTTAGAAGTTACAGCTAAAGTCATGCCCCAACCAATGAACAAGTAAGAAAAAACGTAGAAAATATCTGCTAGTGAAACATCAGGGTCTAGTTCCCAAAGTAGTTCCCAACAACCAAAAACTAAACCAGCAAGAAAGTAAAATAATAATCCTAGACCAATGCCCATCCATACATTGCGCCCGCTAACCATTTGAGGACTTTGCCAATTTCTCAAGCAAACTATAGAGGCGAATAAGTAAGCTCCCAATTCAAATATATAAGTACCAACAGAGTACCAAAAAGGTAATTCTTCACCTGGTAAAGGCACGCTAAACAGGAGAAAAAATAATAGGGCAAGTACGCCCCAAATAAGACCAGTAATTACAATACTCTGGGCTGAGAATAAGGACTTAGTCAGGGTAGATGATTTTTCTGAAGTGCTGCTCATAGGAATATTCTCATCAAGCTTAACTTTGGACACATATTTTATCTCCATTTCTACCATTTTTAGTCTTTGTTTGAGATTTATCAAAGGTACTCAGGAGATAAAAATAGACTTACTTTGTTTTCTTGACCAATCAATATTAAATACATAGATTTTTTTCATCAATCAAATTAAAATTAATGAATTTAACCTAGTCTTAATCAAGATTGGACACAATAAAATATTGATAGACTATTTGATTTTAAATGCTGTTTAAACATATAAATACAATCTGATGGTAAACTTATTATGTAGCAATATTTTATTTAATTTAGACCGACCAATATCAATTTTTTACCGAAAAATTGTCGTCTAAAGCCTCCCCTTTATAAGGGGATAAAAAAATAGAATATTTCAGATTTCAATCCCAACGCTTTCCTACAGAATGCTGCGCAAACAGATAGAGGTACTAATAACTGATAACTGAAATGACCTAACTCCAGAAGTGATATTGGCAAACTTTTTAAATTACTTTACTGCCCATTGTTTACCTTCAGGAAATTGATTCAGCCAAGCCATAAACTGACTTTTATCAGTACTAGACATAGATTCTAAGATTTCATCAATACCTTCAGCAAAATTGGAATTACCAAAATATTGTTCGCCTAAATGATGGACTTCTTGCAGTAAAGTATATAGATGAACTTCCCGCCAAGAAGGTAGTGGTAATTGTTTCACAGGATCGACAGTTAATAAAGCCTTAGTTGCATCAGGAGAATCAGTATTAGGAAAGTTCCTGTTTTGAAGAAGCTTAGTAAAGTCCTTGTGAAAAGACTTAGCCTGTCGATTACCTAATAAATCTTCTACATCAAAGTAAACAGCTTGTACTAGCAATAAACAACCCTGAATAAAAGAAGGGGCAATGGTATCCTCATCTTTTGAGTCTTCATTATTAAGTTGTTCTAAGCGGATTTTTCCCCAAACACTATATCTGTCGGGTTCCTCTAGTAAAACACAAGCTTTACCACGATTATCTGTTAAATCCCGCCAGAAGGATCTAGCTTCATCTGCTTGCTCGGCCTTAAAAAGACTGATTAAGCGAAAAGTTTGCCCTTGATAATTAAGAATAGGGATCTGTTGATCCTTTTTTGGGTGTTGAATACTTGTAATTTCAACATCTTGCCTTTTCAGAATAAACATGACACTTTACATTCGACTCCCATAATTACCTGGGGTACTATT
>NZ_CEZPJD010000076.1:1746-17381 GCF_983059655.1 Okeania sp. | reverse complement strand
CCATAATACTTAGTCAAACCTTCCAAACGAGAAGTCAAATTCACATTATGAGAAATTGCATCTCCTGACATCCGAGTTTCCTCTCCCACTATACCAACCATGATATGACCCCAATGAATACCTATGCCAATTTTAATCGGAAATAAACCATCTACTGATCTGAGGATTTGATTATATTCATGTAATTTCTGAAGTTGAGAAATAGCTGACTCTACAGCATCATCAACACCATCAGGAAATACGGCCATAATACCATCTCCCATAAACTTAATAATCAACCCATTGCAAGCACGAATTTCTGGACAAACTTTTTGTAAATAAGCATTGACAAAAGCAAAAGTTTCTTGAGAAGTCATCTGCTCGGATATACTCGTAAACGAACGAATATCAGAAAAGAATATAGCCATCTTTTTACTCACACGATCGCCTAATTTTACATCAAGAATATTTTCTTTAGAGAGTAACTTTACATATTCCTGGGGTACAAAACGCTCGTAGGAATTAGTGATTTTTGATAATTGAATATGGGTTTTAATTCGAGTTAACAATTCATCCTTAGCAAAAGGTTTAGTCAGATAATCATTAGCACCAAATTGGAAACCCATAACTAAATCGGCGACTTGATTTTTAGCAGTTAACATCAATATGGGCAAACTCTGAGGAGGATATTTTTCCCGAATTTTAGCGCAGACTTCATAACCAGACATATTGGGCATCATGACATCTAGTAAAATCATATCAAAATTGTTATTATCCAAAACTGCCAAAGCTTCTTGTCCATTTGATGCTTGAGTAACTTGATAGTTATTCGCCTTGAGGTGGTTGCTTAAAACTTGAATATTTATAGGTTCATCATCAACAATTAAAAGGTGAAAATCTCCCCCAGCTAGATGATTTTCATTGGGTGCGATGTCTACAGATGTTTCTACTCCCTCAATGAGATAATGAATACTGTTGACTGTAGGAACAGGAAAACTAGAAGATTCTACTACAGATTGTTGAGAAATGGGTAGAGTAAAGCTAAAACTAGAACCGACACCAACTTCAGACTTAACCCAAATATGACCGCCGTGGAGTTCGACTAATTGTTTTGTGACTGCTAACCCTATACCTGTACCACCATATTTTCTAGCTGTGGAACCATCTCCTTGTTCAAAAGATTCAAAGATGCTGTCTAGTTTATTAGCGGGAATACCAATACCAGTATCAGAAACAACAATCTTCAGTAGTTGAGGTTGTTGATATTGATCTGTATTTTGATTAGAATAGTATGGATGGGGGGGTTGAAAGGTAATTACCGTGGCAGAAATTTTCACTTCACCAGACTCAGTAAATTTGATGGCGTTGCCAATTAAGTTATAAAAAATTTGTTGCAAGCGATTTTCGTCAGCGGACACAGGAGGCAAATTTTGGGGAATAGCATTTATTAATTGTAGATTTTTTTTATTGACTAATAGATTTAAAGTAACTACTGTTTCTGCAACCGCAAAAAGATCGACAGCTTTAATTTGTAATTCTAGTTTATTGTATCTAATTTTAGAAAAATCAAGAATGTCGTTAACTAGATTAGAAAGACGACGAGCGCTAGAAACAATCATGTTTAAGTTGGAAATAATTATTGGGTTGATTTCCTTTTTTCTTTCTAGCAGAAATTCGCCAATACCAATAATGCCATTGAGTGGAGTTCGTAATTCGTGAGAGGTATTAGCTAAAAATTCGTCTTTGAGACGGTCTAGTTTTTTGAGTTCTTGGTTTTGCGTTTCTAGGGTTTCAAAGGAGTTTTTGAGTTGTGCTGCCATACGGTTAAAAGACCGCGCAAGTTGTCCAACTTCGTCACTACGTTCAATATTGAGTTGGTTTTCCCACTTGCCTTCCGCAATTTCTTTAGCTGCAGAATTAACTTGTAATATTGGTTGAGTAATCCAATAAGTAGTCACTATTCCAACTAATATAGCTACCGTCAGAGCAGCAACACTTAATAAAATGGTAGTACGGGTGTTGGCATCGATCTTGCCCATGAAATCATTTTCGGGAACTATGACAATTATTAGCCAATCAATACCTTTACCATCTTGAACTGGCATGATGCTAGCATAATACCACTTTCCTTCAATGGGAAAATTAAGTTGTTCGCCCCGATTAATTTCTTTGAAGTTGCCAAATGTTTTGTTTAGATATTCTGCTGTGACTCTTACTACGGTATTATTGCTCTCAATAGCTTGTAAGCGTTCTATTTTTCTATTTTTACCAACTCCAGTAATCACAAATGGTTCAGAAATAAGGGAACTAGCAATTAAATTTCCCGATCGCTCTATGATAAAACTTTTGCCATTGGGACTAATGTTTAAGTTCTTGAGGAATTCTGTAATCTGTGTCAAACTGCTTTCATTGGCTAAAACACCAATTAACTTATTATTAGAATCAAAAATAGGTTTAACAGCAGCTATGTCCAAAGAAGAATTAGAACCAGAAAAGGCTGAATAAATAGGACTCCATGTAGGTTTACCCAATTGTTTTGCTGCTTGATACCAGGAACGAATCCGAGGATCGTACTCTTTGACTTTCAATAATTTGCCGATATTGCCACTCTCGTCTAGCTGATAAATTTGACGCAATGGTTGAGTAGCTTTAGTACGAATTCTCAAGACAATTTCTTCGCTCTCGGGATTAATTTCAACGTTAATAAACTCTCCTTGTTCGTTGCCAAAGAAAAGATCTGTTTCCCCTTTTCCCTGCTTGATAATTTGCCAAAAGTAGAGTCGCATTGCATTAAAATCATAGACATTAAAATTACGACTTTCAATTGACTCATTAGTGAATCTTAGCACTTGATGGGACTTGTTAAGATACTCCAAAACGTGCTGCTGAATACGAGCGCTAATTTCCTTGGTTAATTGATTCACAAGGCTATCAACAGATTGGTGTCCATTTGTAAAAGAAAAATATCCCACTAATCCCACAGTAGTAACAATTTGTACAATAAATGGGACAATCAGAACAGTTTTTAGAGGAAGTTTGTTAAACATTTTGCCCAGGTGTTAACGAAGTCAGAAGTCAGAAGTGAGTGTGTAATTCTGAGGTCCTCTCAAAATGTAAGACACACTCAAGACAGTCAGAAGTTGTTTTTGTAAAGGGGATTTTGAGTAAGTCCCAAAAACATATCGAATAACTTTTTGACTAATTTGAGTTAAGTTAATATTAATTATAATTATGTTGACTTCTCGCTCTCGGATGTTGTATGCAACGTCTGTACCTACTCCTCTATTCCCCATAAGCAAACTGAGACACGGTAAAACCCTATCTCCGCGTCTCCGTGTCTCCCATTCTCCGTGTCCTAAAGAACTCCCATCTTCGCCCTCCCAAACTCCCCCACTCCTCACTTCTCGGTAAATGCCCAAACTCCATCCCAGTTTTTCGGCACACCAGTTATTCTTAACTCCTCAATTCTATCTAAATAAAGTTGAGATGTTTGGTCTGAAGAATTAACTGCTAATACTTTCTCAAAATAATTCTTAGCAACAACCAAATCTCCCAAACGATAATGCTCTAAACCTAGTTCAAAATCTGCCTGAGTTCTTAACTTTAATTCTCGCACAGAATCTACTTCACCATCTAACACTTCATAAACATTAATTGGTTCATCTCTACCCTTAACAGATGCTCTATCTAGAAATCTAATTTGATATTTTTGAGGTTCTTTTAAACTCTGAAAAGCTGACTCAGAAATTAATAAAGAAACTCCATAATACTTAGTCAAACCTTCCAAACGAGAAGTCAAATTCACATTATGAGAAAGTGCATCTCCTGACATCCTAGTTTCCTCTCCCACAATACCAACCATCATGTGACCCCAATGAATACCAATTCCGATCTTCATCGGAAACAAGCCCATCGCTTTTAGAGTCTGATTATATTCCTGTAATGTCTGAAGTTGAGAAATAGCTGACTGTACAGCATCATCCGCGCCTTCAGGAAATATTGCCATAATACCATCTCCCATAAACTTAATAATTAAACCATTATAAGCGCGAATTTCTGGACAAACTTGTTGTAAATAACCATTGACAAAAGCAAAAGTTTCTTGAGAAGTCATCTTTTCAGATAGACTCGTAAAAGAGCGAATATCAGAAAAGAATATAGCCATTTTTTTACTCACGCGATCGCCTAAATTCACATCAAGAATATTTTCTTTAGAGAGTAATTTCACATATTCGTGAGGTACAAAACGTCCGTAAGCATTAGTTATTTTTGATAATTGAAGATGAGTTTTAATCCGAGTTAATAATTCATCTTTAGCAAAAGGTTTAGTCAGATAATCATTAGCACCAAACTGAAAGCCCATAACTAAGTCAGCTACTTGATTTTTAGCAGTTAACATCAATATGGGCAAACTCTGAGGAGGATATTTTTCCCTAACTTTAGCACAGACTTCATAACCAGACATATTGGGCATCATGACATCTAATAAAATCATGTCAATATTGTTGTCTTTATCCAAAACTGCCAAAGCTTCTTTTCCGTTTAATGCTTGGGAGACTCTGTAGTTATTGGCCTTGAGCTGGTTGTTCAAAACTTGAATATTTATCGGTTCATCATCGACAATCAAAATATGAAAATTACTATTATAAATATTAGTATCAAGAGGAGTTATTTCTTCAATTTCTAGTGGCTCTTCGAAATCGACATAATGAATACTATTTATTGAAGGATTAAAGGTTTCTTCTACAGTTTCTTGAGCAATTGGTAAAGTAAAACTAAAGCGAGAACCAACACCTACTTCAGACTTAACCCAAATATGACCACCGTGGAGTTCAACTAATTGTTTTGTGACTGCTAACCCTAAACCTGTGCCGTCATACTTTCTAGCTGTAGAACCTTCAGCTTGTTCAAAAGATTTAAAGATGCGGTCTAATTTATCAGCAGGAATACCAATACCAGTATCAGAGACAGTAATGACAAGTTTTTCCGGCTCAAGACCATTATTTTGAGATGTTGTAGCACGATCGCTAACTAATGCGGCTGAAATTTCAATTATTCCAGATTCAGTAAACTTGATAGCATTGCCAACTAAATTATAGAGAATCTGTTGTAAACGATTTTCATCAGCATAAACTGGGGGTAAATTTTTGGGAATATTGTTGATTAATTCCAGGCTTTTTTTCCTTTTTAAAGAAACTTGACTTAAAGCTACCACTACTTCCACCATTCCCAGCACATCAACTGGTTTAACTTGCAGTTTTAATTTATGATGCCTGAGCTTAGAAAAGTCAAGAATATCGTTGACGAGATTAGATAAACGACGGGCACTAAAAACTATCATACTTAAGTTGGAAGAGGCATTCTTATTTAACTCTCCAGTGCCACCTTCTAAGATAAATTCACCAAGACCAATAATTCCATTTAGTGGTGTTCGGAGTTCGTGGGAAGTGTTAGCTAAAAATTCGTCTTTGAGGCGATCTAGTTCTTTAAGTTGTTCATTTTGTGTTTCTAGAGTTTCAAAAGAATTTTTAAGTTGAATTGCCATGAGATTAAAAGAGTTGGCAAGTTCGCCTACTTCATCACCACGGTTAATATTGAGTTGATTTTCCCATTTGCCTTCAGCGATTTCTTTTGCCGCAGAATTAAGTTGTAAAATAGGTTGGGAAATCCAGTTCGTAGTAACTATTCCTATTAATATAGCGACAATCAGAGCAGCAAGGCTGAATAAAATTGTGTTCCTAGTGTTGGCATTAATTTTTTCCATGAAGTCATTTTCGGGGACTACTACCACTACTAACCAGTCAATACCGTTACCATCCTTAACTGGCATGATGCTAGCGTAATACCACTCTCGATCAATCAAAAAGTTGATTTGTTCGTTATGCTCAATTTCGTCAAAATTACCAAACTGTTGTTGTAAGTGTTTGGCTGTTGCACTTACTATAGTATTATCACTATCGATAGCAGATAAGCGTTTAATTTTTTTCTTTTTACCAGCTTCAGTAGTGAGGAATGGTTGGGAAATCTGAGAACTAACAACTAAATCTCCCGATCGCTCCAGAATAAAACTTTGTCCATTGGGGCTAATATTTAAGTTTTTGAGAAATTCTGTAATCCTGGTTAAGCTCGTCTGATTTGCTAAAACCCCGATCAACTGGCCAGCAGAATTAAAGATGGGTCTAACGGCGGATATATCCAAAGATGTATTAGCTCGAGAGAAAGCTGGATAAATAGAACTCCATGTAGGTTGACCAAGTTTTTTTGCCACCTTATACCAAGGACGAATCCTGGGGTCATACTCTTTGACTGTTACAAACTCTTCCGCATTACCTTGAGAATCTAGCCGATAAATTTCACGAACTGGTTGAGTAGCGATAGTACGAATCCGGAAGACAATTTCACCATTATCAGGATTAAGTTCAACACCGATAAATTCTCCCTGCTCATTACCGAAAAAAAGGTCACTTTCCAAATCCCCTTCTTTGATAATTTGCCAAAAATAGGATCGCATTGCCCCAAAATTGTCAACATCTAAATTGTCACTTTCAATTGCATCATTAGTTACTCTTAGTACTTGATAAGATTTGTTGAGATAACTTAAAACGTGCTGTTCAATACGAGTACTAATTTCTTTAGTTAACTGGTTTGCCAGAGTATCGACAGTTTGGCGTCCATTGGTAAAAGAAAAATATCCCACTAATCCCACAGCACTAACAATTTGTAGAATAAAAGGGATAATTAAAACAGTTTTGAGAGGAAATTTACTAAACATTTTGCCCAGTGTGAGAGATAGAGGTTTGAATACCATAAAAGCTTTAAGTTTATTTATAATATATCTCTGAACTTGAATTTGGTCATGCCAATTAAAAAAAAAGAATGTTACAAATTATAGGGAATAGGCAACAATTAATAATTAATAATTAATAATTAATAATTATTGCTCTACCGATCTAATCTAAAAGCATTTATAGATAAAAGTTTTAGCCTTTTTATATCTGGAAAAAGTACCTAGCTTTGAGCTGCTTTATGCTCAAAAAGGTGCACATTTTGGGCAGGAGAGTAGCCCAAAAATTACTCCCGTAGGAACGTTGTATGCAACGTCCCTACCCTATGAGGAAACGGATACACGAGAACAGTCTCTCCGCGTCTCCCCCTCTCCCCCTCCTCAAAAACCCGCTCCCCCGCTCCCCCGCTCCCCTACTCCCTATTGCCTTTACTTCTGAGTAAATGCCCAAACCCCATCCCAGTTTTTGGGCACGCCAGTTACAGTTAATTTATCAATTCTTTCTAGATAAAGTTGAGCTGTTTTATCTGAAGAATTAATGGCTAATACTTTTTCAAAATAATCTTTGGCAGTAACAAAATCTCCTAAACGATAAAACTCTATACCTAATGCAAAATCTGCTTGAGTTTTTAATTTTAATTCTCGCACATAATCAATTTCTCCATCTAGAACTTCATAAACATTAATAGCTTCATGTCTACCTTTGACAGATGCACGGTCTAAAAATCTAATTTGATATTTTTCTTTATCTTTCAAACCCTGAAAAGCTGATTCAGAAATTAATAAAGAAACTCCGTAATATTTAGTTAAGCTTTCCAAACGAGCTGTCAAATTTACATGATCGGAAAGTGCATCTCCTGACATTCGATTTGGCTCTCCCACAATACCAACCATAATAAAGCCTAAATGAATGCCAATTCCTACCTTAATAGGAGGAAAACCCTCTACTTGTTGAGTCTGATTATATTCTTGTAATTTCCGCAGTTTACCTATAGCAGCTTGCAATGCATCATCAGCGCCTTCAGGAAAGACTGCCATAATACCATCTCCCATAAACTTAATAATTAAACCATTCCTATCGCGAATTTCTGGGGAAACTTGTTGCAAATAACCATTGACAAAAGCAAAAGTTTCTTGAGGAGTCATGTTTTCTGATATACTCGTAAACGAGCGAATATCAGAAAAGAAAATTGCCATTTCTTTACTCACACGGTCTCCTAATTTCACATCCAGAATATTTTCTTTTGATAGTAATTTAACATATTCATGAGGGACAAAACGTTCGTAAGAATTAGTAATTTTTGATAATTGAATATGGGTTTTAATCCGAGTTAATAATTCATCTTTAGAAAAAGGTTTAGTCAAATAATCATTGGCACCAAATTGGAAGCTCATGACTAGATCGGCGACTTGATTTTTAGCAGTTAACATCAAAATGGGTAAGCTTTGGGCTGGATATTTTTCCCGAATTTTAGCGCAGACTTCATAACCAGATATCTGAGGCATCATCACATCTAGCAAAATCAGATCGATATCCTGGTGAGTATCTAAAGCAGCTAAAGCTTCTTTTCCATTGAATGCTTGAGTAACCTGATAGTTATTGGCTTTTAAGTGGTTACTTAAAACTTGAATATTTATCGGTTCATCATCAACAATTAAAATATGAAAGTTACTATTAGTAATATCAGTATTGAGAGGAGTAATTTCTGGAGATTTTTCTACTGCATCTACAAAATAACGAATACTATTGATGGTGGAAGTCGTAGAGGTTTCTATTACAGATTCTTGTGAAATTGGTAGGGTAAAGTAAAATTTGGAACCAACACCAACTTCAGACTCTACCCAGATATGACCGCCATGGAGTTCGACTAATTGTTTTGTGACTGCTAACCCTAAACCTGTACCGCCATATTTTCTAGATGTTGAACCTTCTGCTTGTTCAAAAGAGTAAAATATTCGGTCTAGTTTATCGCCGGGAATACCGATACCAGTATCTGAGACAACGATCCTCAGTTCTTGAGATTGCTCTATATTTTGATTGGAGTATTCTCGGGCCTGAATTTGCTGATGGGGGTTTATAGAATTGTTGCTAATTACTTCTGCCAAAATTTCGACCTTACCAGACTCAGTAAATTTAATAGCATTGCCAATTAAATTGTAGAGAATTTGTTGTAAACGGTTTTCATCGGCACATACGGGGGGTAGATCTTTGGGAATATTATTTACTAATTGCAGATATTTATTTTTGCTGACTAAAAATTTATTTAAGCTAACTACTGTCTCTACTACTCCATAAACATTAATAGCTCTGATTTGTAATTCTAATGTATGGTGTCTAATTTTAGAGAAGTCAAGAATG
The DNA here is from genome assembly GCF_983059655.1 of Okeania sp. NCBI lineage: Bacteria > Bacillati > Cyanobacteriota > Cyanophyceae > Oscillatoriales > Microcoleaceae > Okeania > Okeania sp. The sequence goes on along the minus strand of NZ_CEZPJD010000076.1, from coordinate 8,259 downwards.
TCGTTCACAAGATTAGATAGACGACGGGCACTAGAAACTATCATGCTTAAGTTAGATTGAGCGATTGAATTTAGCTGTACTATATCTCCTTCTAAAAGAAATTCACCAAGACCAATAATACCATTGAGGGGGGTTCGGAGTTCGTGAGAGGTGTTAGCTAAAAATTCGTTTTTGAGGCGGTCTAATTCTTTGAGTTGTTCATTTTTTGCTTCTAAGCTTTGAAAGGAATTTTTAAGTTGGTTGGCCATGAGGTCGAAGGAGTTGGCTAGTTCACCAACTTCGTCGCGACGGTGAATATTGAGAGTATTTTCCCATTGGCCTGCAGCAATGTCTTTCGCAGCAGAATTAATTTGTAAAATAGGTTGAGTAACCCAATGAGTAGTTACTATTCCTACTAATATAGCGATCGTCAAAGCACTAAAACTTAATAAAATAGTGGTCTTGGTGTTGGCGTTTATTTGTGCCATGAAGTCATTTTCAGGAACGATTACAACTACTAACCAATCAATACCTTTACCATCTTTAACTGGCATGACTCTGGTATAATACCAAGCTCCATCAATTAGAAATTTAAGCTTACGATCGCTATCAATATTATTAAAATCACCAAAATGCTCTTTTAACTGTTGGACAGTAGCGCTGAGTGTGGGGTTATTACTTTCAATGGCAGGTAAACGTTCGATATTCCGCTTTTTACCCCCTTCTGTAATGATAAATGGCATCTTAATTTGAGAGCTGACTACTAAATCTCCGGATCGCTCCATAATAAAGCTCTGTCCGTTCGCGCTGATATATAAGTTACTCAGGAAATTTGTGACTTGCACCAAGGTTGTTTTATTTGAGAGGACTCCCACAAACTGTCCACTTGAGTTAAAAATAGGTCTGACTGCTGATATGTCTAAGGAAGTATTTTCACGGGAAAAGGAGGCAAAAATTGGACTCCAGGTTGGTTGGCCTAGCTCCTTTGCTGCTGTATACCATGGACGAATACGAGGATCGTAAGCTTTTCCTTTTAAATATTCCTTGATGTTGCCTTGATTATTAAGTAAGTAAGTTTCCCGAATAGGTTGAGTCGCAAAGTTACGAATTTTAAAAAGAATATCTCCATCTTCCAAACGTTCAACCCCAATAAATTCTCCTTCTTCATTGCCAAAGAAGAGATAATCTTCTAAATCATGTTCTTTTACTACTTGCCAAAAGTAAAGTCTCAGACTGCCAAAATCATCAACATCTAAATTTTCACTTTCTATAGCATCATTAGTTACTCTTAAAACTTGATGAGATTTGTTTAGATATCCTAAAACGTGCTGTTCAATACCATTGCTAATTTTTTGGGTTAACTGGTTAGCAAGGTTATCAACGGTTTGTCGCCCATTAATCAAAGAAAAATATCCTACTAAACCCACAGCACCAAAGATTTGTAGAACAAAAGGGACAATGAGGACAGTTTTCAGGGGAAGTTTGCTAAACATTTTGCCCAGGTTAAATAATAGAGGTGTGAACTACCCAATGCTATAGCTATTGCTATAGGATGGGTTTCCATCTTCGCTAGGAATAGCATCTAACAAAACTGATGTTTTGCCAGGTGACTTACATTCCCTCAGATTGGCAGTAGAGCTAGTTCCTAACTCCTGTTTTGAGTACATTTTACATTTGTCATGCGACGGCAAATTACGCACTCGCAATATCCGCAAGGCTTCATTTTTGATATTGATGGCAGCGTTAATCTCTCTATCATGGGTTGTATGACAATGCTCGCAAGTCCAATTTTTCACATTAGGAGACAAACTACCAACTTGATTTAAACAAATATTGCAAGTTTGTGAATAAGGCAAAAAACGATCGACTTCTATATAAGTTTTTCCTTCTCTTTCTGCCTTATAACTCAGCATTGTTTCAAACATTCCCCAAGCACCATCACCAATAGATGCAGCTAAATTATTGTGTCTTGGTGCGTTACAAGGTGTGTCCTTTTCTGAGGCATAGTCACACTGCTTTTTTACCATATTTTTTACAGCTAGATTTTCTACTGCAATTACTTGGTTTTCGTTTACTATCTTGCGGGATAGCTTGTGTAGAAAATCTTCACGGCATCTAGCTATTTTCCCCTTTACTTTAGCTATTTTTATGCGTGCTTTCTTTTGGGTATTGCTGCCTTTTTGCTTACGACCTAATTTCTTCTGCTTCCGTTTGAGATTAAGAGCGTGTTTAGCAATATGCTTAGGATTTTTATATTTTGAACCATCTGATGTTATACAAAAATCAGTTAGTCCTAAATCAATTCCTATTGCTTTTCCTTCTGCTGATTTCTCAGGATTTACTCGATTCTCTTCAACTAAAACACAAACAAAATATTTACCATCTGGATTAACAGAAACAGTTACAGTCTTGATTTCTCCTGAAAAATTTCTATGGCGACGATAATAAACTAATCCAATTTTAGGTAGTTTGATGTAGTCATCCTGAAATTCTACATTTTGAGGATAAGTAATAGATTGTCTACCCTTTTTAGACTTAAATTTTGGTAACTTAGCCTGCCTATCAAAGAAATTTTTGTAAGCTGTAGATAAGTTTAATGCTACTACCTGGAGACATTGAGAATAAGTATCTGTTCTTAGCCACTCATGTTCTTTTTTGAGTTGAGGAAGCATTTTTTGAATAGCCGATCGACTAAGACTTTTTCCAGTATCTTTGTAAGTTTGATGGCATAAGCTTAGTGAATAATTCCAAAACCATCTACAACAGCCAAAGCTCTTGGTTAAAGTCAACTGCTGTTCTGATGTTGGATATATTCTATACTTATATGCCTGACACATTTATCGCTTATATACAACAATGATAAGATTTTAACATATACCTTTATATATCTGCAACTGTACTGATATTGATTGTGATTCATTCCAACACCAATATTGAAATATAATGCGGGATTTGTCACAACATCAAATTAAAAGTCATATGTTTAATCCAAAATTAAACATTAGCTTTCACCAGTAGAATTACTTAAGCTATTCTACTAAAAAAAAATTAAAATTTCCACTTTGTATAGACTACTAATTAAAACCGTGAATAAGAAATTGCCAAAATCTAACTATAGAACCCCTAAACGGATCTATTAAGCATCTCCTCCAGGCATAGGGAGTAGGGAGTAGGGAGTAGGGAGTAGGGAGTAGGGAGTAGGGGGAAAGAATTGATGAATAACAGTGCAATAAAAGAGCATGATTTTTGATTGTTGGAGATATCTATCTATAGTAATTAAATATCAATATCCTCACTTCTTGGCCTAAAAACCCAACATTAGCTAATATTCCAAATGGCTTCTATACAACTAAACTTTTGACTTTTTATTTTTGACTTTTGACTTTCATACCTGCATAACCATTAAAAAAATTGATCTTTAGTTTGATCCCAGGAAAGTCTGTGTAAGAATGCTTATTAGTTTTGTCTACTTAATTAAAAATTATAAAGTAACCATAAACTATGGAAGCCCTTTATCAATATGCCTGGCTGATTCCATTATTGCCCCTACTTGGAGCAATGGTAGTCGGCCTGGGACTAATATCCTATAGTCAAGCCACAAGTAATTTGCGGCGGGGATCAGCAATATTCATAGTCTCCCTGTTAGGAACTGCAATGGTTCTCTCCTTTGCCATACTCTGGAGTCAAATTAATGGCCATGAAACCTATACTCAAATGTTTGAGTGGGCAGCAGCGGGTGACTTTAAACTCAGTATGGGCTACACCATCGACCATCTGACTGCCCTAATGTTAGTCATTGTAACTACTGTTGCCTTTTTGGTAATGGTCTACACAGATGGTTACATGGCTCACGATGCCGGTTATGTACGTTTTTATGCCTACTTGAGCTTGTTTAGCTCCTCAATGTTAGGTCTAGTTGTCTCTCCAAATCTCGTCCAGGTTTATATCTTTTGGGAACTGGTGGGTGTATCTTCCTACCTACTAATAGGTTTCTGGTACGACCGGAAAGCAGCAGCTGATGCTTGCCAAAAAGCTTTTGTGACCAACCGCGTCGGTGACTTTGGTCTGCTACTAGGGATGCTCGGAATTTACTGGGCGACTGGTAGCTTTGAATTTGAAGTCATGGGCGTTCGCCTGGAACAACTAGTAGAAACAGGCGCTCTGAGTGCTGGTTTAGCCACCCTGTTTGGTGTTTTAGTATTTTTAGGACCTGCGGCCAAGTCGGCTCAATTCCCATTGCACGTCTGGCTACCAGATGCGATGGAAGGCCCTACTCCAATTTCTGCTCTAATCCACGCAGCAACAATGGTAGCTGCTGGAGTTTTCCTAGTTGCGCGGATGTATCCAGTATTTGAACATCTGCCAGTAGTAATGAATATTATTGCTTGGACAGGAGCCTTCACGGCTTTTCTAGGAGCAACGATCGCCATTACTCAAAATGATATTAAAAAAGGTCTTGCCTATTCCACTATTTCCCAATTGGGATATATGGTTATGGCAATGGGTGTGGGAGCTTATAGCGCCGGACTATTTCACCTAATGACCCACGCTTATTTCAAAGCTATGTTGTTTTTGTGTTCCGGTTCAGTTATTCATGGTATGGAAGCAGTAGTTGGTCACAATCCAGTTTTGGCGCAAGATATGCGGTTAATGGGTGGACTGCGCAAATATATGCCTGTTACCTCTGCTTGCTTTTTAATTGGTACTCTGGCAATTTGCGGTATCCCTCCTTTTGCTGGTTTTTGGTCAAAGGATGAAATTCTGGGCAGTGCTTTTGGAGCAAACCCCGCTTTGTGGTTGATCGGTTGGGCAACTGCTGGAATGACTGCTTTTTATATGTTCCGGATGTATTTCTCCACTTTTGAGGGAGAGTTCCGGGGTAACGATGAGCAAATTAAACAGCAATTAATGGCTGCAAACTCTACAGGTGAGAAGGTCGAGATGACCCCAGCTGTGGCTTTCGGACCAGGTGCCATGGACCCGAAAGAATTAGAACACGGCCATGATGACCATGACCACGACCACGGTCATCATAGTGACTCTCCCCATGAGTCTCCTATTAGCATGACTTTACCGTTGATGGTTTTAGCGATTCCTTCAATGATTATTGGTTTGTTAGGAACGCCTTTTGCTAATTATTTTGAACAGTTTATTTATGCACCAGGAGAATCTTTGGCAGAGGTGCTAGAGGAACTGGCTGAGTTTGACCTGACTGAATTTTTGATTATGGCAGGTAACTCTGTGGGTATTGCTTTAATTGGTATTACCTTTGCTTCCCTGATGTACTTGAGTCGTAAAATTGACCCTAGTGCGATCGCTGAAAAAATCAAGCCTCTTTACAATTTCTCTCTCAACAAGTGGTATCTAGACGACCTCAACGACTTTCTATTTGTTAGAGGTAGTCGTCGTCTAGCACGTCAAGTTTTGGAAGTAGACTACAAAGTAGTTGATGGAGCTGTTAACTTAACAGGTTTTATTACACTTCTGACTGGAGAAGGTTTGAAATATTTAGAAAATGGTCGCGCTCAGTTTTATGCCCTCATTGTATTTGTAGCGGTGTTGGGTTTAGTAGTCTTTTCTGGCGTTTAATTCAGTTATCAGTTATCAGAGGTTTTCCTAGTGGGATTTAATGGTGTCGGTAAAATTCCAAAATTATCCCCCCCAGCCCCCCTTTGAAAGGGGGGAGTCTTCAAAGTCCACCTTTCAAAGGTGGATTTAGGGGGATTATGACTGATAACTGATGCTCACAAACTGTAAAACTAAATTCACCAGGAATGGAAACAAAAGAACTCAAACTTAAGTTTTCCTCCTACTCATAACATTACAAAATTTTCCAACTGAGAATTAAATACTTATGACTAATTTTCCTTGGTTGACTATAATCATTCTATTTCCAGTAGTTGCATCGTTACTAATTCCGATTATTCCAGATAAAGACGGCAAAACAGTACGGTGGTACGCCTTAATTGTTGGATTAATTGATTTTGCTATTATCACGACTGCCTTCTGTACTGGATATGACACGAGTAACCCCGAGCTTCAACTGGTAGAAAGTTATGCTTGGGTGCCACAATTAGACTTAAATTGGTCAGTGGGAGCTGATGGTTTATCCATGCCACTAATTATCCTGACTGGCTTCATCACAACTCTGGCAATTATGGCAGCGTGGCCTGTAACTTTTAAGCCAAAGCTATTTTATTTCTTGATGTTGTTAATGTACGGCGGTCAAATAGCTGTGTTTGCCGTGCAGGATATGTTGCTATTTTTCCTAGTTTGGGAATTAGAATTAGTACCAGTTTACCTAATTCTCTCCATCTGGGGTGGTAAAAAACGGTTGTATGCAGCAACTAAGTTTATTCTTTATACCGCAGGTGGTTCGCTGTTTATTTTGATAGCAGCGTTAACAATGGCGTTTTATGGCGATACTGTTACTTTTGATATGAGGGCAGTTGCTGCGAAAGATTATGCTCTGAATCTGCAACTATTGTTATATGGAGCGTTTTTGATTGCCTATGCTGTGAAGTTACCAATTTT
>NZ_CEZPJD010000076.1:0-1646 GCF_983059655.1 Okeania sp. | reverse complement strand
ATTGGTATGGCTTCATTTACCAACATTGGTATGAGTGGAGCTGTACTGCAAATGATTTCCCACGGTTTAATTGGGGCGAGTTTATTCTTCTTAGTGGGAGCTACTTATGACCGTACCCATACTTTAATACTGGATGAAATGGGTGGTGTCGGTAAGAAGATGAAGAAGGTCTTCGCGATGTGGACGACTTGTTCGATGGCATCTTTGGCATTACCTGGAATGAGTGGGTTTGTGGCAGAGGTGATGATATTTATTGGTTTTGCCACCAGTGATGCTTATAATCCAACTTTCAAGGTGTTGGCAATATTCTTGGCTGCAGTGGGAGTGATTTTGACTCCGATTTATCTGTTGTCCATGTTGCGGGAGATTTTGTACGGCCCTGAGAATAAGGAGTTAGTAGAACATGAAGTTCTCAAGGATGCCGAACCTCGTGAGGTGTTTATTATCGGTTGTTTGTTAGTGCCAATTATTGGTATTGGTTTGTATCCCAAGATTGTGACTCAGATTTATGATGCGACAACAGTACAGTTGACAGCGCGGTTGCGAGATGCTGTACCAACGTTGATAGAATCTGGGGAGGTGGCGTTAAAGAGTGAGTCTGAGTTATTGATGCGTGCGCCTGCGATTAAGTAGGGCGGGGTATTTGAATAATTTAGATTAAGCGTAGGTTGGGTTGAGGAACGTTAGCGCAGCTTATCCGTTAGGATAAACCCAACAATAGGCGTAGGTTCGATAGAGGAAGTTCTATATTCGGAGCTTATCCGCAGGATAAACCCAACAAAACCTTACTATTGTTGGGTTTCACTCCGTTCAACCCAACCTACATTTGTATTGCTATTGTCGAAATTAGATAACAATAAAATTACTGAAATGACAGTCACCATACCCATTAACAAAATTGAGCTTAACCCAGGTAGTCTCATTACCCTAAATGACTTAACCTGGGAACAGTTTGAAGCATTTCTAGAAGAAAAAGAAGCTAACGGAATCAAGACACGAGTCGCTTACAGTCAAGAAACTTTAACCATTATGTCTCCTCTTCTTGCTCACGAACGACCGCACCGAATTATTAGTGATATTGTGAAAGTATTGCTGGATAGTCAAGAGCGAGACTGGGAAGAGTTCGGTTCAACAACCTTTAGGAAAAAAGCTAAAAAAGTCGGTCTAGAACCTGATACTTGTTTTTATATCCAAAACGCTCAAAAAATGCGCTCTCGAATGAGGATAGATCTGACTGTAGATCCACCTCCAGATTTAGCTATTGAGGTAGATGTTACATCCAAAACTACTCTTGATGCTTATGAAGCTTTAGCAGTTCCAGAATTATGGATTTATACTGAAGAAAAATTCACGATTCAGGTTTTTACCGATGGATTATATGTAGAATCATCTATCAGTCCTACTTTTCCCAATTTACCTATCTTAGAATTAATTCCTAATTTAGTCAACCAGGTATTAACGATGGGTAGCAGTAAAATGCTAAGAGAGTTGAGGAAGAAAATGAGTTAGAGTCCAGTAGTAGACTAACACAAATAAAACTGTTTGTAGATACATGGGTATGGTTAACTCTGCACTATAAAAATGAATCAAAACATCAGGAAACTGTAAATTTGTATCGGCATTTCACCTCTCAAAATCAGAGAATT
>NZ_CEZPJD010000075.1:0-17446 GCF_983059655.1 Okeania sp. | reverse complement strand
ATGTTGATTGATTTGAGTATTTCTTGGGGGGTGTGTTCTTGTAGTAATTGTAGGTACAATTTTCTACCAAAAACACCGCTTTTACCGCGTTCTAGGAATAGCCTAAGTGCGTATAAGAGTTTGATTTCTCCCCAGGTAAAATGGGTATGGTTTAGTTCTAGTAGTCTGTAGTCTTTGACGAATGTCTTGCGAGTTTTTACTGCTAACATTTGCCTTACTTTTTTCTTGGGAATTAATCCTTTATTGTTGTGACTAATTACCTCCGGTTTGATTGTGTTCATGGGGTGTTTAGTTTTACCTAGATTGTGATTACCAGGTAAACTGCTAAGGGTAAAAATTAAGCTGATTAAATCAGCCTGGAAAAGTGAGCTTTTTGGATTTGTTTCAGCAGTTCGATTGCTGTTTTTATCCTTTCTTCTGGTGTTAGATCTAGCAGGTTGTTGGTAAGCCAGAGGGTTTCTTCGACTTCTCCTGCTGTTCTTTCGTGGTAGCCTTCTGGAATTAGACCAACGATTAGTTTGTTTGTTAAGTCTATTTTTTCGTACCAGGCTAGGTTTTTGGTGGGGATTTTCACATCATTAATGTGATAGCTGATTCAAGGGTTTTTGCGTCAGTGAATGAATAAAAATACTGTCAATAGCGTTACTGGCGGTCGCATCGCTGTCACTGTAGAGCTGCCACACTTTCACATACGTTACTCAGGGGCTTGTCTTACAGTCGTCAATACTAATGGCTTAGTAAGAATTGACGTTCTCTGCATTCACTTACCAACTATGTAAGCGGTTGAGGTACTAGCTGCGGTTCTTGGGCACTCTGGCTTTCTCCTACGTTCGCTCTGTTGCTTATGAGTTCATTGTAGCACAAGTTAAAGCACAAGCAACACAAGTTAGGATAATTTAGTACAAGTTAAAACACAATTAGCACATAATACAGGTTAATTAGCGCTACTCACGAGCAAGTGACATATTGAACAAGTATGTGCAAGTATGGAAGGGAGGATGATAATGTATACAAGTTGTGTGGCAAGATGACTATAGGACCTAACTCACCCTCGGTGAGAATTTTTCTAGGAGAAGAAGATAGAGAACTAAGAAATAAATTCAAACAGCTAGTGGCCATAGCAGGCACGTCCATGTCAAGACGTTTGACATTATTTATGGAGAAGGATGTAGCCTATTGGGAAGCCACAGGAGAAATATTAGATGTAGAAGCCTTTGATGTAGAAAAGTCAGAGAAGTTAGATAGGCTAGATGAATTGATGGACAAGTTAAACTACCTAATCGGCATCCTTCAACCAGAGACTCAAAACGACGCTAATAGCCATAACCATCAACAACAAGTCAAAGTCATCAAACCACGCAAACACCACAAAGCATACAAAGGCCAAACAGGAAAACTACTAGCAGAACTATCAGGCCATCAAATTAAAGTCGGCTTTGACAATGGAGAGGAGAAAGCCTTCTATGAGGATGAGGTAGAGATTGTTGGGTAAAACTTTTTGCCTACCCCAGTCATTCATACTCAACAGGGCAGAAGCGATTGTGTGTTCTTGTAGTAATTGTAGGTACAATTTTCTGCCAAATACACCGCTTTTACCGCGTTCTAGGAATAGCCTAAGTGCGTATAAGAGCTTGATTTCTCTCCAGGTAAAGTGGGTGTGGTTTAGTTCTAGTAGTTTGTAGTCCTTGATGAAGGTGTTTGGGTGTTTAATTCCAAACATCTGTTTGACTGTTTTTTTGGGTATTAATCCTTGATTGTTGTGGTTAATTACCTCCGGTTTTATTGTCTTCATGTGGTATAGGTTTTGCGGTAAATAATCTCTACCGCGTGAATTGTTTTGGGAAAAAATTAAACTGATTTGGTCAGTTTGGGAAAGTGAGCTTTTTGGATTTCTTTCAGCAGTTTGATTGCTGTTTTTATCCTTTCCTCTGGTGTTAGAGTTAGCAATTTATCGGTTAAGTGAAGGATTTCTGCAACTTCTCCGTATTCTTGATAGTCTTCTGGAATTAGACCAACTTTTAGTTTGTTTGTTAAGTCTATTTTTTCGTACCAGGCTAGGTTTTTGGTGGGGATTTTCACATCATTAATGTGATAGCTGATTCAAGGGTTTTTGCGTCAGTGAATGAATAAAAATACTGTCAATAGCGTTACTGGCGGTCGCATCGCTGTCACTGTAGAGCTGCCACACTTTCACATACGTTACTCAGGGGCTTGTCTTACAGTCGTCAATACTAATGGCTTAGTAAGAATTGACGTTCTCTGTATTCACTTACCAACTATGTAAGCGGTTGAGGTACTAGCTGAGGTTTCCGGCATTCGCGCTTTCTCCTACGTTCGCTCTGTTGCTTATGAGTTCATTATAGCATAGATGTATGATTATGCGTTAGTATATTTATAAATTTGTTTTTAAATCTTTTTATGTTTTTGTGCTTTAATAGATAAGAGCTTATATGTTAAAGTGTTTGATTGCCATATATATGCAGGTAATACGATAATGGTCATATCAGATATATGTATTAGATAGACATTTATGCGATATGGCTTTAAGTAATAGTTCAAAATCAATAAGAGTTTATTTTGATGGTGATGATGCAGAGATAAGGATTAGATTTAAGCAGTTAGCAGCAAGAGCAGACACTCCAATGAGTAGGAGAGCGGCAGATTTGATGAAGCTTGATATTGCCTACTGGGAAGTAACAGGAGAAATTTTAGACTTAAGCCAACTTGATGCAGTGATAAAAAAATTGTCAAATCAGGAAAAAGGGCACAGTGAGGAAACTAACGGCCACAGCAACAAGTCAAAATCATCAAACCACGCAAACACCACAAAGCATAAAAAGGCCAAACAGGAGAATTACTAGCAAAACTATCAGGCAATCTAATCAAAGTCGGCTTTGACAATGGAGAGGAGAAAGCCTTCTATGAGGATGAGATAGAGTTTGTTAGGTAAAACTTTTTGTCCTCCCTGGCCATTCATACTTGCTGGGGTAGGAAATGAGTAGGAGCGATCGCTCATACCTAAAACAAATTCCGACCAAATGCTATATTTTTAGAAACGCCCTAAATATGAATTGGGCTTTAACTGCCCTGAATGATTCGTGGGGACTTAGAGGGGAAGAAGGCAAGTTACACTAAACATGAGTTGGGCTTTAACTGCCCTGAGTAATTCGTGTGTCAGCCTTCCTCTCCTCATCACCCAGAGTGCAAGAGACTATACTTACAAATATTAATATTTGTAAAAAAGCTAAGTAAAGATTTTTGCGACTTTAGTACAGGAGACTATACTTACAAACCTTAAGGTTTGTAAAAAAGCTAGGTAAGTCTTTTTAAACTAAATCAAAGTATCTAGTGACCACATGACGCCCACACTAGACACTATATATTTATAGAACTGGACACCAAAACATTTGAGGCCATAATATAACTCATAGCTCTACAGGACAAAAATAATGGGACGAAAGAAACAACAACCTAAACCACCTAGCAAAGAAGTCGGCACTAGCCTAGACCTCACAGTTCACTACAAATTGAAAGTCATTGCAGCACAGCAAAACATCCCTTTAAACGAGCTGACTAGACGTATTTTGACCTACTATGCCAATTCTTATATGCCATCTAACCCTGCACCACCCTTGCCTCATATATCAGGGCCAACTTCAATAGTTGAACCAATACCTTATGTTGGTGTAGTGAGTAATGGCAACGGAGCTTTTGGATGATATCAAGGGTGCTAGCTGTGGCGACTGAAGAGTAAATCGTTAAGCTAGAGTGCCTAAAAATTAAAGCAGCTTGCTTACTTTCGTTTTACGGGACCTTAAGGTTTGCGTAATCTGCTTACCACTGTTTTTTTCAATAAAGCGATCGCCTTTGATTATCTAGATATCTGTCAGGCGATCGCTTTAATTTTGCCTAATCAGTCGCCCTAGTCAGTCACCTATTTTTACTGACTACCCTTCAAAGCCTTGCTACATATAGCTTTAGTCACCTAGTCAGTAAAAGCCACTTTTTCACTGCAAAAGCATTTTTTTAAACTTGATTATTTTTTTCCTGAAGAACTGTGGAGAAAAAAGTTTGGCAATCCAAGAAAAAATCACTAAGGTCGGCGAGAAAAATCAACCAGCTTCAATCTTTGCTGACACCAACTTCATCTTAATTTTTAAAAACCAGAATATTCCGACAATTGTCGGTAAATTACCTTATTTTTGTCTAACCAGTCACCCTAGTCAGTCACCTATTTTTAGTGACTACCCTTCAAAGCCTTGCTACATATAGTTTTAGTCACCCTAGTCAGTAAATAGACAGTAAAAACTGCACAATTAAAAATCAAAATGTTAAGCAGGATAGGTCTATAGAGAACTATAGATTCTCTATAGAATTTCTCTATTTCTCTATAGCCTGTAATCCTTTTGCAATAATATTTGTAGCGTTTTGCGCTACATTGAAATAACGTCTTGTCTATCTCCACAAGAAGAATTAGAAAAAATGCGCCGAGTGGGGAGACTAGCAGCAAATTTACTTAATTATCTTGAGCCAATGGTACAACCAGGAGTTAGTACTCAAGAATTAAATGATGAAGCCGAAAATTGGACTCAGGCACAGGGAGCAATCAGTGCCCAACTTGGCTATGCCCCTTACGGTTATCCTCCATTTACCGGTTCTATCTGTACCAGTATCAATGAAGTAGTTTGCCATGGTATTCCCAACCACAAACATATTCTCAAAGACGGAAATATTATCAATATTGACGTTACGCCTATTCTTGATGGCTACCACGGCGATACTTCCAGAACATTTCTAGTAGGAAACCCATCAGCCTCAGCTCGAAAATTGGTAAAAGTAACCGAAGAGTGTATGATACGAGGGATTGCTGAAATTCAACCAGGAGCAAGAGTTGGAGATATTGGGGCAGCAATTCAGGAATATGCCGAAGCTAATGGATTTTCTATTGTACGAGAAATGGTTGGTCATGGAGTTGGTAGACAGTTTCATACAGAGCCACAAATTCCTCACTATGGCCAACGAGGTCGAGGTTTAAAATTACGCCCTGGCATGGTTTTTACTGTTGAACCTATGCTGAATGAAGGAACTAACAATATTAAGACTTTAGCCGATCGCTGGACTGTAATTACCAAAGACAAAAAACTTTCAGCCCAATTTGAACATACTGTCGCTGTCACAGAAGAAGGGGTGGAAATTCTCACAAAAGAGGGAGTAGGGAGTAGGGAGTAGGGGAAAAGAATTGATAATTTCTGTGCAATAGTTGATGTTATTTTTTATTATCACGCCTATATCTATTAAGAAAAAAGGCGTTGCTGATTCTGGGTATGATTTGATAATTTTGGATTTTGTATTTTGGATTTTGGATTGTTTGAACTACTTGTTAATATTAACTGTTCCCTCTCTTGGTGCGCATTCCCTTGCGTCTGTCGCCGACGCGGGGTCGCACCGCTATTCCCTATTTCCTGTAACCCCACTTTCATACCTTAATTCAGCAATGCCGGAAAAAACAAATTTTCTGTATAAATAAATTATGAATGTCTCGTTATGGAATGAAGGCTTAAGGCGTAAAATAATATAGGTAAACTAGCATAGATTTCTTTGAGTACATTAATAATATATAGTTTAGAAAAAATTGAATGCCTTTCCCACCAGAAAGTCCTTGCCTAAATATAGCGATCGCCCGCCTGAATATCCCAGAAGCTAATCATTTTGCCATTTGGGTAATGCAGGCTCCTTTCCAGCGGGGATATGTCCATCACGATCAAATTTGGCCAGAAACCTTGTCACAAGCTTGGAAGGCTTGGTTAGAAATATTCTCTCCCCAAAGTTTACCTGCTATTCCCATCGGTACACCTCAACCAGCTTTAGCATCAACTCCAAATATTCATCCTGCCCCTGCTTCCAATGTCAGAATTAATCGTACCAGTCGCCTGATGCAAAATTTGGGCATTAGTCTGTGGCAGTGGCTATTTCAAGGAGAAATTGCTCAAAGTCTTCACCAAAGTCAAGGTATTGCCATTGGGCAAGAACTGCCCTTACAGGTAAGATTGGACATTCGCACACCCGAATTAATTGCCTTACCCTGGGAAATCATGCAACCAGGAATTTCTTTACCTGCTTTTTCTCTAAGTAGAGAAATTTTGTTTAGTCGTACTACCAGTGATGTTCACTCCTTACCACCTCGCCCACCTTCGCCATATTTGAATATTCTGCTGGTGATGGGGGAAAGTGCGCCTCAAGGACAATCATCTTCAGCCAAAGACCATCAATTTTCTACTTTATCCAAATTAGAGCTAGAAGAAGAAGCAGCCCGACTAACTGAGGTTTTAAAACCCCGCGAGATTACAAACCAAAATTTACAAAGAGTTAATTCTTTTGTACCTTGCAGAGTCGATACATTAATTCAACCGACTCCAGAAGAATTAATTTCCTATCTAGATAAAAAAATTTATAACGTACTTTTCTATGCTGGCCATGGGGAACCTGGCCCAGATGGTGGTTGGTTATTTTTAGCACCTGAGACTACTCTTAATGGTACTGAGCTAGCACAAGTTCTGGTTCGCAATGGAGTAACTTTGGCAGTATTCAATGCTTGCTGGGGAGCACAACCAGCTACAGATATATCTTCTGGAAAAGTCGAGGCCATACCACGCAGTAGTCTAGCAGAGGTATTAATTCATCATGGAGTACCAGCAGTTTTAGGAATGCGAGATGAAATTGCTGATGGAGAAGCTTTAAGTTTTATTCAAGTTTTTGCCCAATGTTTGAGAGAGGGAATGTTGATAGATCAATCAGTAGCTGTGGCTAGGCAACAGTTATTAACTCTCTATAGATTTAATCAACCAGCTTGGACTTTACCAGTATTATATATGCACCCGGAGTTCAATGGTCAATTAATTCAAGTATTTGATGAGTTGGTAACTCAACTACCCACTAACTCTCCGACTTGGATTGGTAGTTCAACTTCTAGGGCTTTTTTACGTTCTCAAGACAATAATGGTCAGGTTTGGCCTATTTGGCCTGGTACGATCGCGGTTGGACGTTCTCAGGAAAATGATGTGGTGATCTTTGAGCGGTGGGTTTCCCAAAAACACGCTGAAATTTTTTCTCGTTGTTTTCCGGGAGAGCAGCTTACATCCACTTATTTCTTAAAAGATATTTCTCGTTTTGGTACTTTAATTTATCAGTCTGGTGATTGGCAAAGAATCCATCGTGATGAGGTTGCCATAACATCAGGAACACTGGTAAAATTTGGCAGTTCTCAAGGTCAAGCTTTTGAGTTTGTGATTGAAACAACAAAAGATTTTACCTAGTTAATCTAAGTTTAGAATTGCGGAACTAGCTAGGTTGCTTTTGTAGCTGATTAAGTAGGAAATAACAATATTGCTAATTACCTACTTCTATATCTAATAGAAGATGAATTATTTTTACTAAGGAATAAAATTATGAATAATCAGCCCTCCCGCTCTCAGTTTTCTGCTAATAATTCTACCCAAGTAGAATTGGATTTATTAAATTCTATAGTTCTTGATGATATTGCCTATCCTTGGAATCCAGAAGCAGCAGAATCAGACACTTATTTTGATGCTCTCGAAGAGGAACTACCATTGTCTGATTTACTAACTGATCTGGAAATGACTTCCGCCTGCAAACAATTTTATAGTCAAACCAATGTACTTTTTTCTGCGATCGATATCCAGAATTCTTTATCTGAAAAATTTTCAGGTCTTGCTCCTAAGAATTTACTCAACAAGTTAGGCAAGATTGCTGTTAATGTTGTCGATCAAGTGAATAGTTTAGGGTCTATTCTTTCTCTGTCAGATCAATTGGTGCATTGTGTCAGCGAAGTTTTACCAGGTTGGGATTTGGAAGATTTGGAAGTAATGGCGCGTCCCTTAGCCCATTCTATGCGTGGTAGTCATAATGATGCAGTAGAAAATACTTTGGCAACAATTCAATCAACTTCTTGGTATGATTTGTCAGAAGTTGAACAAGCACGATTGAGTTTAGCGATCGCGCTCTATGCTATCTCTGAAGCTAATAATTAATTTTTATATCCTCAATTTAATATTTTAATAAAAAATAACAAGCAGTTTTTAGTTTTTTTTTAATGCTCAAAAATTAATTATGAGCAACTGAACTGAGAACTGCTATATTTTTTTCGGCGTTGCTGCATTAGTGTGTGGTACTAAATCCGGTTTAGATAGGAGCTTTATTAGGAAAGTAAGGCAGAAGGGTTAGAGAAGATTTAGAAAAAGTACCTTCAATTACGACTTTGCCATGCGATCGCTTCAACCCACAATTTGACAGCAGCATTTTTTTCTACTAAGTCTGCTTTTAATAAATAAATTTTTTATTCATTCATATTTCCTAGAGAAATAGAATAATTTTGATGTTGATCGAATTATTCTTCTAGCAGCTAAATATCGTTCCAAAAATTGGTCGTGCTATGGTATTCTTATTAACTAACTGTCAGCGCTTCAGCATTTTCCGTACCGCAATGCTCCGCAAACAGCTTTTTTATTTTGGGTTCATACCCCGGCAACCCTAAGCGCTCCCTCCTAAATGCCAAAAAAGTGATAATGCTGAGTGCTATTTAAATCTATATTTAAAAAATATCTAGTTAAATTTCAAATTTTCTCTATTCTTGACTATTGGCTTCCAAACAAACCGTATGGAAGCCATCAGTAATCATACAGAAAAATTGCGGGCTATCTAAAAAATTATCTGGTAGAACAAAGGTAAGAAGTATCGGAAAAATCAACCATAGTAACTAACACAAATACTATTTGATTAGTTCAAAAAATTATTGATGAGACTCAATTTTTTCTAATGTCAATTCCCCCTTTTCTTGGGGTTGAACTTGCTGGTGCTTATGGAACCTAATTCCTAAAAAAACATCATACAGAAAGCTCCAAAAATTTTTGCCTTGCAATAATCCTAAAGATTGAGGAGAACCCTTAACATCTAATAATGGCTTCATCACTTCATAAGCAGGTTTGTAATTATACCAAGGTATAGAAGGCCATAAATGATGAATTAAATGATAATTCTGTCCACAAATCAGAATATTGAGAAAGGCACTTGGATAAACTCTAGCGTTGTGCCAGCGATCGCGCTCTTGAAAAGGACGATGAGGTAAATAATCAAAAAATAATCCTAGAGCTAAACCAACGACTAAAGCAGGAGAAAACCAATAATTTAAAATATAATCCAGAAACCCAAAATATATGGACAAACCTATAATTGCGAATACTACTAAACGGCTAAAAAACCACTCCCAGAGTTCAAATTTCCGCCAAAGTCGTCTTTTAAAAAAGAAGATTTCATGGTAAAAAAAGCGGGCTGCAATTAGCCATAAGGGGCCACCAGTAGAAACGAAATGATCTGGGTCGTTTTCTGGGTCGTTAACGTGGGCATGATGCTGTAGATGTACTCTTGTAAATACTGGAAAAGCAAAACCTAACATCAACGCACTGCCGTGACCTAGAATAGCATTAACTAAGCGATTCTTATGGGCTGAATTATGGGAAGCATCGTGAATTACTGTTCCTGCCATGTGTAAGGCTAGAACATTCATCAAGAAGCAGCACCAGCCAGGAAAGTGCCAGTACCAGTAACCACAGGTTGAGGAAATTATTACTCCTATAGCACTCAAAAACATGAGTAAGTTAGTATTTAAGCCTCCAGACGAGCTTAGTAACTCTCTTGGGACTGTCGTTTGCAGCCCTGCCTCCAACATTTTTATTTGCACTCCTACCATATTAATTTAGACTTTTTTTATTACAATACGATATAGGCAAAATTTTGTAAAGATATATGAAATAATATTAATATAAAACAAGATAATTGAGAATCTTTAGTTATGGGGGAAGCTAAATGAACTTAATCGCGATCCCTATAACAGATACTCCGATCCTAAAATTTAAATTAGAAAAAATACGGATTGTTGCTAACTAAATAATTTTAAGAGTAAATAAGTAATTATTAATAGTTGCATTGACATCCTTTGAGTATGGTAGTCTAAGATATCAATCTCGCCCAGTAGTATAGTTATAAATAAATTAGGCACTATTGTCAATTTGTCCCAGAGTTAATTAACTATCTTTCTTTAATGAATGATTAAATAAATATCATTTGTTTTTTCAACATTGTATATAGCGTAATTACTATTCAGAAATAATTAAAAATCAAACATATCGTTCTTAACCTATTACTATTAAAACTGTGAAATGATGCAACTGCAAAATGGCTTACGCCGAACTAAAATTGTAGCAACTATTGGCCCATCTACTACTAAGCCTGATGTACTTCGGGAGTTAATCAAAGCTGGTGCAACAACCCTGCGACTTAACTTTTCTCATGGAACCCATGAAGATCACCAACGCAGTATTCGGTTAATTAGACAAACTTCTTTTGAACTAAATCAACCTGTAGCCATCTTGCAAGACCTTCAGGGACCAAAAATTAGATTAGGAAAATTTGAAAATGGTTCAATATCTCTAAAACGGGGCGATCCATTTATCTTAACTAGTCACTTAATGGCTGGAACTCAAGAAATGTCTTCTGTAACTTATGAACCCCTTGCAGATGAAGTGCCAGAAGGAGCAAAGATTCTTCTTGATGATGGCAAAGTAGAAATGTTGGTGGAAAAAGTAGACAAAGCACAGAAGCAGCTACATTGTCGAGTGGTAGTTGGTGGTACTCTTTCCAATAATAAAGGTGTGAATTTTCCTGGGGTTTATCTCTCAATTAAAGCACTGACAGACAAAGACCGAAAAGACTTAATGTTTGGTCTTGACCAAGGAGTAGACTGGGTAGCATTAAGTTTTGTGCGAAACCCTCAGGATGTCTTAGAGATTAAACAATTAATTGCTAATGCGGGAAAAAAGGTTCCTGTGGTAGCAAAAATTGAAAAACACGAAGCGATCGAACAAATGGAAGAAATTTTGGCTTTGTGTAATGGGGTAATGGTTGCTCGTGGTGACTTAGGAGTGGAATTGCCGGCAGAAGAAGTACCACTTTTGCAAAAGCGATTGATATCAACATCTAACCGAATGGGAATTCCGGTAATTACTGCTACTCAAATGTTAGATAGTATGGCGAATAACCCCCGTGCTACCCGTGCTGAAATTTCTGATGTGGCAAATGCAATTATTGATGGTACGGATGCAGTAATGTTGTCTAATGAGACAGCAGTAGGTAATTATCCTGTGGAAGCGGTGGCAACAATGGCAACGATCGCTAAACGCATTGAGCAGGAAATTATTACTTGCAACGTTTCTAGTATGAATGATACAGGTCATTCAATTCCTAATGCAATTAGCCAAGCTGTGGGTCAAATTGCGGAAAAGATAGATGCTGCAGCTATTATGACTCTGACTAAGACAGGTGCAACAGCGCGAAATGTTTCTAAGTTTCGACCAAAAACTCCGATCTTGGCAGTGACTCCTCATGTAGATGTTGCTAGACAGTTACAACTGGTTTGGGGAATAAAGCCATTACTGGTGTTAGACTTAGCTTCTGCTGGTCAGACTTTTCAATCTGCAATCAGTGTTGCTCAGGAGAAGGAGTTATTATTTGATGGAGATTTAGTGGTCATGACTGCTGGTACAATTCAAGGTGTGGCAGGCTCAACCGACCTGGTTAAAGTTGAGGTGGTGACTGCAGTTTTAGGTCAAGGTACAGGTATTGGTCAGGGATATGCTAGTGGTCGCGCTCGTGTTGCTCATAGTGTAAAAGAAGTCCGAGATTTTAACCCTGGAGAAATTTTGGTAGTTAATCACACAGATGCTGATTTTGTGGAGGTAATGCAAAAAGCCGCAGGAGTCGTAACGGAGGAGGATAGTATTACCAGTCATGCAGCAATTATTGGTTTACGTTTGGGATTGCCAGTTATTGTGGGGGTGAAGAATGCAACCAATGTGGTTCGCGATGGCACGATTTTGACTTTGGATGCTCAGAGAGGTACTGTATATTCAGGAGCTACTCGAAAATAATTCATGTTAAAGGTGAGTGAATAGTCATACCTAAGACGAGTTTTCAATTTGGTGGTGGTCTGTTGTGATGGTGGTGAATTGTATAGCCCTGTGCGCAGGCAACAGGCAACAGCTCATCTGAGGAAATAAATTGCCTATAATATAAGACTTTTAGCTATTGGGCATCTCCTGCAATTTGTAAATATACCAGCGCTCATTGCTCTAATTATTGTTGTTACTAAACACTCTAGTGGGAGCATCCTGCCCGCAAGGGAGCAAGATACTCTCACCTTTACTTCTTCTTTCTTCTCTCCTGATTCTTACCCTTACCAAAAGACTTTTTCAGAAAACCCTATTTAATTAATTAAAGCAAATGGCAATCCAGTCAGAAGGAACATAATAGGTAGTGTTATAGCTGATTTTTCTTCAGAAATATTAGAAATCTTTTGGCAACCACTATACATAGTTAAAATTGTGTAACACAAAGCAAAAATAGCTAAAATAATACTAATTACCCAATTATTTAAAATTCCACTGACTAGCACCATCAAACCTAGAGGTAATAGTGATGCACCTGCTGTAAATAAATCTCCTGTTAAACTACCATCAGCTTTGAAAATAAGTCTGGCAAAACCACTTGTAACTGTCAAATTTACAAAGGGAATAATACCAATAATTATTAATAATAAAAATTCTGTATGATTTGCTTTATCTAATCTCTGCGAAATCAGACTAATTCCTACTACAAAACAAATTTCAAATATTATGCCAAATAAAACTGCAACGTTAAATGCTCTTTTTTGTTCTAACTGAGTAAAAGCTGGTAATAAACCTCCTATAGGATTAGGAAGAAAAATCTTTACTGCTATCCAAGCATCCTGAAAAGTTGTCTGAAATATTTCTAGTATTTTTAACCATGAAAAATGGTGTAAGTTTTTAATAGCTTCTAGCGCTCTTTGAGAATTAGCTTTATCTCCCTGATCTGCAAAAAGTTGAGCAGCTTTTTTAAAATCAATTATTGCCAGACGATGTTCTTGCAACTCTAGATAAACTAAACCACGTTGATAATAAACATGAGCAAAATAGGGATTCATTTCTAATGCTTTGCTATAGTCTTCCATACCAGCCTGAATGTATCTTAATTTCATACGACAAAGACCGCGATAATAATAAACTTCTACTAAATCTGGGTCTAAAAATAATGCCTTTGTATAATCAAGATCGGCACTCCGGTAATCTTGCAGTTTATAACTAGCAAATCCTCTGTGATACAAAACTTCTGCCCAGTTAGAGTTAATTTCCAGTGCTTTTGTGTAATCTTTTATTGCACCTTGATAATCTCCAAGCTGACTTTTTGCAACTCCTTGTTTATATAATTCTTTGGCTTCTCCTACCGTTTGATCATATTGCGATCGCCTCAATGGATCGGAAAGAATTTCATACATTGAGTTAATTTCTTTAAATTTTTCTGCTGCATTTATATCTCCTGGATTTACATCAGGATGATACTGGCGTGCTAGATTATGATAAGCTTTTTTAATCTGTTCTGTGGAAGCATTTTTTGATACTCCTAGAACTTCATAATAGTTACACTCTTTTTCCATCTAACCCTAGTTTTTGAAAGCACTATTTTAGGCAATTATTGCTAATTATATCATAAAGTATTTCAATGTTTATTAGAAACAAGATATTTATCAATTCGCAAGAATTTTTATATGGAATTTTTAACTTTATATCGAGGGATAAGCATTAGCAACCAATATTAAAGTATGTATAGAAGAATTTTTCAAAATTTGAAAAATGGGGTAGTCCTGTAGATGTAGTTATATTGATCCTTCAAGAATTTAGAATTTAGAATTACCTCTTCTTTTCAAGGAGAGGATTGATTCAAAAGAAAATTTTTATTTATTATCCCCTTTAAAAGGGAGGCTTCAAACCACAATTTTTCGGTAAATCTCTTTTACTTTCATAAACAAAACTACAAAAATCATTATATCCCACAATGGTTTTGAAGTGCTTGTCATCCCATGAAGTACCTCATCTTAGTTAGAGATGAAAAATTATTTATGGCTACTCAACTACTGACAACTACCTCTCTACTACTTATACAATTTCTCCATGAAGTTGCACTTAATATAGAGACGAAAATAGTCATTTTAATAAGGTATAAGGAAAAATCATTAAGCTCATTGTTACAAATAAATGGTATATATAAAAGTATCAGTAAAATAATCAGGAAAAAATTATCATATATCAACCTTATTACCTTTAGCAGACAATTTAAGCTTGTATTTCTTGTGCTTCAATTCTTTGTTTAAAAATATAGTAGAATAAGTTAAGAAAATGCTTACTTCATTCATTAAAAATGTTTGCCCAGCATTCCATAGGAAGAGCTGACTGCTAATAGCTGAATGCTTACTCTAGAGGAAACAAACTTTTCAGCATCAGCGTCTCACAGTAATTAAAAATTAGAAATGATTTATGGTCGAAAAATTCTGGTTAATAGCCTCTCCTTTTAAGGGGATAAAAAGTGACCGAGATATGGCGAGGAAACCTCACTATAGCAATCAGGAATCAGATGTGAGAATTGAGATGTTCCTTGAAAGTATAGAGTATAGCAGTTATCTTACTCATATATATTCGTTTTTTTCTTCTTCTCTGTTGCCTGTTGCCTGTTGCCTAAAAATCGCCAATATCTCACAACTCAAACCATATTGCTATATATCTAATTGATTCAGAGAAAACCCAGATTTCAAGCCTCCTTATTGCAGAGGTACTATTAACGCAATTCCTCCGAACAGGAGGCTAACTAATAACTGATAATTGATAACTGAAATGACTACTCAACTACTAACAGTAAATAATCAGCCAGAAAATACTTTTCTAGAAAACTCTTTATTATTAAAGGCAGAAGCATTAGAAAAAAGCTTTACTTTACACAACCAAGGTGGAGTAAAATTATCAGTCTTAAAAAATATTTCTCTCAGTTTAACAGCAGGAGAATGTATTGCTTTATCCGGTAAGTCTGGTTCGGGAAAATCGACATTTATGCGCTGCCTTTACGGTAACTATCGAGTCGATAAAGGTTCAGTTTTGATCAAACATAAATCTACTTGGGTCGATCTTCCTAGATTAGCACCTCATCAAATATTAGAGGTACGAAAAAATACTATTGGCTATGTCAGTCAATTTCTACGAGTAATTCCTCGTGTACCAGCTTTAGAAGTAGCAGCAGAGCCTTTATTAGAATTAGGAATTGAGCCAAAATTAGCCTATCAAAAAGTGACAGAATTATTTGAAATCTTGAATTTACCAAAACGTCTTTGGCATCTTTCTCCTACTACTTTTTCTGGAGGTGAAAAACAACGAGTTAATCTAGCCAGAAGCTTAACAGTTGATTATCCAATTTTATTATTAGATGAGCCAACATCAGCTTTGGATTCTGTCAATCGTCAAGTAGTAATTGAACTTTTAGAAAAACGTCTAGTTAATGGGTGTGGTTTAATAGGTATTTTCCATGATGAAGAAGTAAAACGAAGACTTTGTAGCAGAGAAATTATGTTTGGAATTTAATTAATAAGCATCTTCATAAAAGAGTAGGGATGTTGCATGCAACGTCCCTACAGAGTATGGGGAAATAATTGATTATTTTATTACTGCTGACTGCTGATTGCTGATTGCTGACCGCTTTTTAAACTTCATAATCAATAGTAATTTTATCTGCCAAAATTGGCTTAATCAAAGTCTTAATAATTTCTTGATGATGGGCATTTTTTGCATAAGCATCAAGAGCAGTTTTATCCTTAAATTGCACGACTAAGCCATTTTGAAAACCTTGAGAAAGTTCCGAGAAATTATTCCCACAAGATAAATCAATTATTTCCGGGACTTTCCCTTTCATTCCTTTCAAAGCGGACATAACCGAAGTAATAGTTTCTGCTGAAGTATCTGGCTGCCACTTAAATAAAACTATATGTACTATCATATAAACTAATATTTCAAAACTGTTTATGTATTTTAACAGAAATTGAAGCTACTATAGAGAAATTAAAATTCCAATTAGTTCATTTAAGATTATTGGTTCATTTAAAATTGACTGTCGATTAAATAAACATGAACGAACAGATTTACACAAACTATCGCCTACAATTACCAGACCAAGAAACTATTGGTACTCTAATAGTTCGTGATGGAAAAATAGCCGAAATTCAGCCAGGAATTGTTAATCTTGGTCAAGATGGGCAAGGAGAATATTTAATGCCTGGATTGATAGAACTTCATACAGATAACTTAGAAAAATGTATGTCTCCTCGCCCTGCTGTGAAATGGCCTTTAGCAGCAGCAGTATCTTACCATGACCGAGACTTAATTAGCTCTGGAATTACAACAGTTTGTGACGCGATCGCTATTGGAGATATTAAACCTAATTCTGTTCGAGTTAAGGGTTTTGGTGAAATGATTGAAGCTATTTTTGAAGGGCAAAAAACAGGTAGACTTCTGACAGATCATCGGCTACATTTACGCTGTGAAGTTTCTTTTGAAGATATATTTACTGCTGTGGAAAAATATGCAAATAATCCCTTTCTTTCTCTCATGTCTTTGATGGATCATACTCCTGGTCAAAGACAATTTGTAAGTGTGGAAAAATATAAAGAATATTACATGGGTAAGTATGGAATTAGCGAAGCAGAAATGAATAAATTTATTGCCTATCGTCAGGAAACTCAACAACAATATGCTCCTAAAAATCGCCAAGCATTAGTTGAATTAGCAAAAAGAAATGGAATTTCTCTAGCTTCTCACGATGATGCAACAATAAGTCATGTACAAGAAGCTTTAGAAAGTGGAGCAGTTTTAGCAGAATTTCCAACTACTTTAGAAGCAGCAAAAGAAGCTCATAATTCTGGATTACAAGTATTGATGGGGGCACCAAATTTAGTATTAGGAGGTTCCCATTCTGGAAATGTATCTGCAATGGAATTGGTTGAGCAAAATTTAGTAGATGTAATTTCTTCAGATTATGTACCTCGGAGTTTATTACAATCTATTTTTATTATTAGTCAGAAAATTGCTAAACCTTTATATGAAGCTATGAAGTTAGTGACAATTAATCCTGCTAAAACTATTAATTTGTCTCACGATAGAGGAAGTTTAGAAGTTGGCAAACGTGCGGATTTAATTACGGTACATGATGATGGTGTAGTTCCCCATTTAACTTCAGCAATTGTTAATGGCCGTCGTGTTGCTTAAAACTTTTTATTTTACATAAGGAAGGATTTTTTTTTGCCTTAGTTGACGGATATTTTGACAAAATAAAATTTCAAATAAATCAAGTATTTTAAGCTGTAAAAATTTATTTGCTGATTCCTATTAGCAAAATTTAAAAATTTATTGTGAAGGTTATTCTGGTAAATTTTTACCGAAAAATTGTGGGTATGCGCCTCCCCTTTTAAGGGGATAAAAAAAAA
>NZ_CEZPJD010000074.1:0-17464 GCF_983059655.1 Okeania sp. | reverse complement strand
ATTCAAGAGTTTTTCATGGGTTACTTCGTTCCAAATGACCTTATTTATATACCTTTAGGATGATGCTTTACGCCGGGTTTACGGGAAGTGCATATTAGTCGAACCAAATCTCGCCAACTCCCTATCCTATGCCTTTTGGCTCCAGTGTTACAGCTTATTTCACTGGTTGAAATTTACGACGCTTCAATTACATCTTCGCTTTTCGCTATCCAATGGGTATTGTGCTTGATGGAAACTCACTTAAGCTAAGAGCTTTACCACCTTTTTACCCCGCTTTACGGATTGATGGCTAGTCGCTTGCCGTAGGGGTAATGCTGTCAACCCTGCACCTGGGCGGAAGGAATTTCACCTCCAAGGTCATTTAGTTATAAGGCTAATGGCCTTACTCT
This sequence comes from Okeania sp., assembly GCF_983059655.1. Taxonomy (NCBI): domain Bacteria; kingdom Bacillati; phylum Cyanobacteriota; class Cyanophyceae; order Oscillatoriales; family Microcoleaceae; genus Okeania; species Okeania sp. The sequence continues at coordinate 17,075 of NZ_CEZPJD010000074.1, read as the reverse complement.
ACTCACGTCTTATAGCGCTGCGCGCAGGCAACAGGCAATAGGCAACAGGCAACAGGGGGAATAAAAGCTGTTTGTGTAGTATTCCGTCAGGAATAATATAAGAGTTTTAGCTATTGGACACCTCCTGCAATTTGTACAAAAGTCAGCGCACATTGCTATATAGCATTCTGCCTTCTGCCTTCTGCCTTCTGCTATAACCTGATGGCCTTGACTTTTAGCAGAAACGAATCGCACTTTGGTTTCCTTCACGACGTACTCTAGATACAACCCAGTTCCGCCAAACCCAATGGTCTCCACGGCTGGTAACAGCACTAGCATTGATGTCCATTAAATCTGCTAACTCTGAGCTGGTGATCAGATAGCCTTTATTGGCCACTTCATCAGCTATGTGTAAAGTTTCAATTAAGTTGCGCAGTTGCCCAACTCTCTGCTCCCTGGGCATATTTTCGAGTAATTCGTTAGTTGTGTCATTCATAGTAATTTTCAGAATTATGTGGTCAGATACTACGGCTTACGATTCTATCGTTTTGTTACCAATCTTGCTTAATTAGTTTTGAATATTCTGGGCTAACTCTGGTTGAGAATTGCCGTTAGAGGTGAAAGATTGTTTTCTCCTCACAACTTTTTTTCAGCTTAAGACTGGTTTTAATATAGTATAAAGTTAAGCTTATAAATAAGAGATGATTGTTTCTTTAAATTATAAATATCATCTGAAAGCTGATTTTTTTTATTTTCCTATATCCCGCAGAACTTTCTTTTGCTTTCCACAAGTCCACACTTTGGATATTTTTTCTTTTGTAGATATTCTTTATCAGTATCAATACTAAAACTACTATTTTGGCCTAATATTTGACAGCTTAAACTTTTTTAATAGTTAAATGAATATTTAGAAGAGTGAGGGGTATTTTATGACTACTTTCTATTAAAAATATCCCTTTCAGTAATATTATCTTTACGTTCCCTACGTTCGCTATTTTTTTTAGTTGACTAAAAAATCATGTATATATGCGAGCTACCCCCATGGTTTTACTATATCAAAATTTTTTCTAGTGCGCAACCTTAGTTTCATCTGCCACGCCATTTTGCTGGAGTGCTTAACAGAATGAAAAAACAAAGTAATATCATGTCCGGCTAAATAGTTAGGGCTTGCTGAAAAAGTCTTTTAGTAGGGGTAGGAGACAGGAGACAGGAGAAATGGGAATTATAGAGGAAGTAGGAGTAAGAATTGTAAGAGTGATTTTTCTGCCATAGTCAGCCCAAAATACTAGCTTTTTGAGCGCTTTCAACTGAAACAGGCGCACTGCAATTCGACCCTAAAAATGCTCAAACCTTTATATATCAATACTTTTATAATTAATCAGCAAGCCCTAGTTATAAATAAACGACTCAGTTTTCAGGAGTCAGGAGGAAAGAAAGAAGAAGAAAGAGAAAGTTTTTTGATCGCTAGACATCTCCAAAAATCAAAAAGACAATCAATTCTTATCCATAAATTATCAATTGTTCTTCCCTGTTGCCTGTTCCCTGTTGCCTGTTCCCTCTTTTCTGGAGAGGTCTACTAATTATCGGGACATGATATAAAAGGTAATTTGAACTATTTTAGGACTTACGCAGATACGCTATATATAGTACTCATAACTATTGTCCAATAGTTACTGGACTCTATACACAGTGTCTTTGCGTAAGTCCTGACTATGATTACAGCAGCTTTGATGATTGAAAGAACATACAGACTTTGGCTTAAAAAAAAACTATGCTGAGGTGATACTAAATCTGGTTAATTACAAGAGTGAGACAGAAGGCAGGAGGCAAAAAGTTGAGGACAGCTTGGGAAAAACTAGCTTTTTATCAGTGGATTTGGTATGAATGACTTTAACAATGGCTGTCTATAAATCTTTAAGAATTAATAAAAAATTAAGTCTGCTAAAATAACTAAAAGTTAAGTTATTGTAGGGAAATACTGGCAACTTTTGGTGACAATAATTTATAGCAGTTTGTGTACTTGAAAACTAGACAAGATAAAGAAAAAAAATTTGACTGCCTATGGGCGATCTACTAATTGCTATATATTTTTTGTGAAAAAAGTGGGGAAACTCCGGTGCAAGTCCGGGGCTGTGCGGCAACTGTAAATCGACAAAAATAGTTAATAGAAAAAATCAATAACTACTTACTAATTAATCGATCAGCCAGAACACCTACTTATCACTTGTAAACCCTAACTTCCTGCCTGACACGGGAAAGAATAATTAATGAAATATTCAACTCAAAACTCCGAAATAAAAACACAAAATACTCTAACTTCAACAGAAGAAATAAGTAGTATCTCTACAAGTTATAAATTGCCTCAATTACCACTACAAAGACCTTTATTATTGATAGGTCATGGTACACGAGATGCTGATGGAAAAGAAACTTTTTTAGATTTTGTTGCAGCATATCAAAATTTAGATAAATCTCGGCCTGTAATACCTTGCTTTCTAGAATTAACAGGTCCAACTATTCAAGAAGGAGTAGATAAATGTGTAGAACAAGGTTACACAGAATTATCTGCTTTACCAATTTTATTATTTGCAGCTCGCCACAATAAATTTGATATTACCAATGAATTAGACAGGGCAAGACAACGACATCCTCAAATCAAATTCCATTATGGGCGGCATTTTGGTATTACTCCAAAGATTTTAGAATTGTGGCGATCGCGACTTACAGAATTAGAAGAAACTAATTTTAATCCCTCTGAAACAGTCTTATTATTTGTAGGACGAGGTTCGAGCGATCCTGATGCGAATGGAGATGTTTATAAACTGGCTCGAATGTTATGGGAAGGCAGTGGCTATCTAACAGTTGAAACTTGTTTTATTGGCATTACTCACCCTCGTTTAGAAGAAGGTTTTCGGCGAGCTAGATTATATCAACCGAAGCGAATTATTGTTTTGCCATACTTTCTATTTACTGGTGTTTTAGTCAAGAAAATATTTGATATTACAGCCCAACAACAAGAACAATATCCAGATATTTCTATGACTTGTCTACCAGAAATGGGAGCGCATCCAACATTATTAGAATTATTACGAGAAAGAGAAATAGAGACACAGTTAGGAGAGGTACAAATGAACTGTGAAATGTGTAAGTTTCGCTTAGCTGCTGTTAGTAATCAGGAACATTCTCACGGTCATCATCACCATTCTCACTCACATAATCATAGTCACGACCATAATCATTCTGTAGTTGACCCCTATGCTCAACCAGAAGAATATCATCAACGTATTTGGCAAGTTCCTTAGATATTATTTGTTGGGAGTCGGGAACAAAGGGAATGGGAAAAAACAGCTATTTTTCAGTATAACTATAGGGGTTTGGTCACGAACCTCTTGATAAATAGTTGCTGCAAACTACTACCTAATTTTTTTTATTACACATCATGGTAAAAATTAAAAATAAAATCAATTATTATCCATAAATTATCAATGATTTCTCCCTATTCCTTCTTTTCTGGAGATATTTATAATGGTTATCCAAATAGACATAACATAATATCATGTCCAGATAATTAACGATAAAAAAAGTTTTTGTTTGTAGTAGGGCTTTATACCAAATTGAAATGAAGCTGCATAGAAAAATATTGAAAGCATAATTGACCGCAGATAGATGTAGGTACAGATAGATCATTTATGAATTTTGTCATTCTATGCAACCTCATATAAAACTGGTATTAGCCCTAATATCAAGTAACATTAATTAATCACAATGTAGGGATATTGCATGCAACTTCCCTACCAGGTTAGGTCATTTCAGTTATCAGTTATTAGCTGTAAACATTGTTGATTACAGTTATTTAATAAGACATGATATGATACTATTTTTTCGCACTTGGTATAATTAGGATTAAGTATCTTAAAATCGAATCTCAAACCAGATCAGTCTAAACTCCTACTGTAAGTATTTCCTGTGGAATGCTGCGCAAATAGCTATTAGCTCTCAGTTCTCATAAGGGGGTTTTAATGAATATAGAGTGTTTCAGCCAGTTTTTACAGTAAGTATAAATTCTGACTCAATTAGTAAATCTTTTATCTAAAACTGAAAGTAATAGCTGATAGCTGAAGTGCTGACGCCTGAATGCTTACCTCCTACTTTTAAAATTTCCTTTGCCACAAACAAGATGATTCAAGAATTAGAAGATTTAAAAAATAGTATATTAGAGCAACGCTACGAAGATGCTCTAAATTTAATATATGAATTAGATGGAATGAGTCGGCAAGCAAAAATTAATGCCATTGAATCTTTTGTAATTAGGATGTTAATACATCTCATTAAAAATCAACTAGAGCAGAGATTAACAAATTCTTGGGCAGCTTCTATTCGTGGCTCATTAATAGAAATCAAAAAAATCAACCTTCAAGAAAACAAGAAATCCTATTATATAAAACAAGACCAGTGGCAAGAAATATTAGAAGAAACAATAGAAATTGCAATTCGTGATTCTAGTATAGAAGTCTTAGGTGGTGCTTATACATCTTTTCAACTACTCAATATGGTTGATAGAAATAAGATAATGACTATAGCTAAAAATTTACTAGAATTAACTTATAATTACTCTAAAAAAGAATTACCAAAAGTTGTTGATGATTTTTTAATTGAGTTGCCTGGTGGAGAAGACTGGAGGCAGAATTAACGAAGTCAGAAGTTATAAGTCAGAAGTCAGAAGTTATAGTCATTTAACTTTAGATTGAGACAAAGCTTTTTTGTTATGAGGGAATTTCAGACGAAAAAACGTCTCATTTTGAAGTTAAACTACTATATTTTTGTAACGGGGATTTGAGCAAGGCTCCAAAAATATTACGCCTTAAAAGGTAGGGTTTTAGACCCATGTTATTTTGATAACAAGTAAATATTAAAGAAGTAACAGTAATGATTCAAGAATTAGAAGATTTAAAAAATAGTATTTTAGAACAACGCTACGAAGATGCTTTAGCTTTGATATATGAATTAGATGGAATGAGCCGCCAAACAAAAATCAATGCAATAAAATCTTTTGTAATTAGGATGTTAATACATCTCATTAAAAATTAACTAGAGCAGAGATTAACAAATTCTTGGGTAGCTTCCATTCGTGGTTCATTAATAGAAATTAAAAAGATCAATATTCAAGAAAATAAAAAATCCTATTATATAAAACAAGACCAGTGGCAAGAAATATTAGAAGAAGCCATAGAAGTTGCAATTAGTGATGCTAGTGTAGAAGTATTTGATGGAACCTATACACCTTTTCAACTTTTAGATATGGTTGATAAAAATCAAGTAATAACAACAGCTCAAAATTTACTGGCACTCACTTATAATTACTCTAAAAAAGAATTACCTACAATAGTTAATAACTTTTTGACTGAATTTCCTGGTGGGGAAGATTGGAAACTAGGAAAATAATCATAGGGAGTAGGGAGTAGGGAGTAGGGAGTAGGGAGTAGGGTTCTTAGAAAGTAGAGACTAGAAAAATAATTAAGGTTTGGTCTCCAAACCCCTAAAGTTTTTTTTCACAAATCATTGCATAAAAATCAACAGAAGATTTTTCCTCCTACCTCCTTTATTATTCCCATTTTTTCTGACTCCTGACTCGTGACTCCTAACCTCCTAATTACTTTCCGCTTTTGACTTTGTAGACTTCCTACCCCGAGTAGACTTTTTACTTCCAGCCTTAGCCTTCAAAAGTTCTATCGCTTGCTCCAAAGTCACATCCTCAACAGCCGTATCCTTTGGCAAAGAGGCATTTACCTTACCATGCTTTACATAAGGTCCATACCGACCATCATAAATACCCACTGCCTCACCATCTTCAGGATGTTTACCCAAATCTTTGAGTGGAGGTGTAGCTTTAGCACTACCACGCTTCGCTCTTTTAGGTTGGGCTAATAACTCCAAAGCACGTTCCAAAGTAATAGTCAAAACATCATCCCCAGCTTTCAAAGAACGATAATCTTTGCCGCCCTCCTTTCCCTGGTCATGAACAACATAAGGACCAAAACGTCCTAAATTAGTTTGAATTTTACAACCCGTTTCTGGGTGAGCGCCCAAAGTACGAGGTAAAGACAATAACCCTACCGCCATATCCAAAGTCACATCTTCCATCTTTACACCCTTCGGCAGTGAGCTTCGCTTTGGTTTTTTCTTACTTCCCTCTACCTCATCACCCAACTGTACATAAGGGCCATAACGACCAGTCATTATATAGATAGGTTTATCTTCTTCTGGATGAATTCCTAATTCTTCAGGACCTTCTGTTTTTTGCTTCAGAATTTTCTCTATTTGTTCTGGATCTAAATCTGATGGAGTTAAATCTTCAGGAATAGAAGCCTTGACAACACCTTCACCATTTTCGGCCTCAATATAAGCACCAAACTTACCGATACAGATACGATAAGTCATCTCTGGTTCCTCATCCAAATTATCCAATTCAATGGTACGGGCTAACTTAGGGTCAATATGCTCTTCCTGTTCCTTAATTTGAGTATCCAGTCCAGTTTCTCCAGAATAAAATTCTCGTAGATATGGCAACCATTGAGCTTCACCAGTAGAAATATCATCCAGAGTCTGCTCCATACGGGCAGTAAACTTAACATCCACAAATTCAGGAAAGTGCTTTTCTAATAGACTTGTTACCCCAAAAGCAGTAAAAGTCGGAACCAAAGCATTATTCTGAAGTTTGGCATAACCACGGTCAACAATAGTACCAATAACAGTAGCGTAGGTACTCGGACGGCCAATACCTTCACTTTCCAGAGTTTTTACCAGAGATGCTTCAGTAAACCTAGCAGGTGGTTGAGTTTCATGGCCCAACACTTCTATATCTTTGCAATCTGGGCGATCGCCTTGTTTCAGAGGAGGTAAAGGTACTTCTTGGTCTTCCAAAGCTGCTTCTGGATCGTCGGAACCTTCAACATAAGCCCGGAGAAAACCAGGAAAGTCTATACGCTTACCATTAGAACGAAAACCCGCATCTTCTACTTGCAAGTTAACTGTAATGTGGGTTTGACGAGAGTCAGCCATTTGGCAAGCCACTGTCCGCTTCCATATTAAGTCATAAAGAGCAAGTTCTTGACCGCTCAATCCTGTTTCCTGGGGGGTGCGGAAAGTTTGACCAGCAGGGCGAATAGCTTCATGAGCTTCCTGCGCTCCTTTACTTTTAGTAGTGTATTGTCGTGGTTGGGGACTCAGATATTCTGGACCATACATTTTTTCAACACAACTCCGAGCAGCAGCGATCGCCTCATCAGACAAATGTACTGAGTCTGTCCGCATATAAGTAATAAAGCCCTGTTCGTATAGATTTTGGGCTGTCCGCATCGTTTGCCTAGCACCCATTCTTAGCTTACGGTTAGATTCCTGTTGTAAAGTAGAAGTAGTAAAGGGTGGGGATGGTTTACGTTTAACAGCTCGTTCTTCAACACTATTAACAGTCCAAGGCTTACCCAGTAGCCGTTCCTTCAGAGCTTCTGCTTGAGCCTCATCCAACAAAACAACATTTCTACCCTCAGCTATTTTCCCTGTATTTTCATCAAAGTCACTACCAGTAGCTACTTTTGTACCCCCAAGAGTAACAAGTTTAGACTCAAAAGGTTTTTTTGCCTGTTCTAAACTGGCCTTTAAATCCCAATAACCTCCTTGTTTAAAAGCTCGACGTTGACGTTCTCGGGTTACCAATAGTCGAACTGCTACTGACTGTACCCTACCTGCAGAGAGACCCCAGGCTATTTTTTTCCAAAGTACAGGAGAGAGAGTATAACCATAAAGTCGGTCTAGAATACGTCTTGTCTCTTGTGCCCTGACTAACTGTTCGTCTATGTTGCGACAATTTTCAATCGCCTTACGGATAGCTTCTGGGGTAATCTCGTGGAATACCATCCGTTTAGTAGGAACTTTTGGTTTTAGTAGTTGCAGTAAATGCCAACTTATGCTTTCCCCTTCTCGGTCTTCATCTGTGGCCAGAACTAATTCATCAGCTTCTTTCAAAGCATCTTTTAGTTCTTTTACGGTTTTCTTCTTGTCTTTAGGGACAACGTAGAGGGGTTCAAAATTTGAGTCTACATTTACACCTAGATGTGCCCACTTTTCTCCTTTATATTTTTCTGGTATCTCATCAGCAGAAGGTGGCAGGTCACGCACATGGCCCATGGATGCCTCCACACGGTAGCCAGAGGGTAAATAGTTGCGTATAGTACGGGCTTTAGTAGGAGATTCTACAATAACAAGAGTTGACATAAGACTTTATCTAAGATGTTACGAGCTGGGATTTTATATTAGGAATGATATCCACCAGTGGTCAATGGGTCATATCAGTTAGCCTCCTAGCGGAGGAGCTACGCTATCAATACTTCTTGCTGTTTGCGCAGCATTCGGTAGGAAAGTATTGGGGTTGAAATCTGGAATATTCTCTTTTTTTATCAAAATAATTGGGTCGTGCAACCCCGCTTTGATTGGCGATCGGGTTTTTGGAGGCTTGCTCAAATCCCCGTTATAAAAACAACTTCTGACTTCTGACTTCATTAACCCCTTAAAAGAGGGAAAGCTATTGACCATAAATTTTCGGTCAGGATTAATAGAATTTCATTGTTTAGTTTGGTTAAGCATTACAGTATAAAGTCCTATTTTTCTAAGCTATCTTAATTTTTTGTTTCTGCCAAAATCTATAGGAATTTGCAACTTTACAAGGTATTGAGTTACTGGGTTTTTAAGATTTTTACCGAACAGATAAGGAAGATTAGAGCATGCTGGGCTTTGCTCCATGTTTATCATTAACTTATATGCAATCAGCTATCTATTTGATGGACATAAGCTTTAATTTAGTAATTGCCTTATACGATTTGCTAGCACAACTCATTATTAATGTCAATATAATTAATAACTTTTTTATATTAGACCTCTTGCAGAAGTAAAAATTAAATAATGCACTTATACTGAAGTTCCTTCAGAGCCCTCCTGAAAAAGAGCTACTGAAAGGAGTTGCTGTAGGAGATTTAAATCCACATTCCGCACTTCAACTTGTAACATAAAAATTAGTACAAAATCCGTAGCTTGCTTAGATATTTATACTACATGAGTTATTCTCATTTACCTTTATCGGGAGTCAAATTATCAGTGAAATGTTAAGCATAAATACTTGCTGAATCGTTGACTCCTATTAACCACTATCTTCATTGTTAAATCTTTATTAGGTAAATTTTCCTCAAAATCTATTCCTGTGTTTTTCATTTCAGTTGTCCTACGAAGCGTAATAGTGAAGATATATATTTTTTAATTTCTGCCCACACTCCCATGCTTTTCTACTCCCCTACTCCTCAAACTAATTACTCCGATGCGACCGGAAATGTAAAATAAAATATAGATAATTCTTAAGATTAAGACTATGAATGTAACACTTGAAGAAGTAAACACCATTGACGAAAAACTTTCAAAACGTCATATAGACCTCGATTCAGGTGGTTACTTTATTATTTTTCTTGACCGAGAAGCAGGTTTAATATGTGCAAAACACTTTACTAATATTATTGACGACCGTGGTTTGGCTATAGATCCAGAAACAGGAAAACCAATTCCAGCAAAAGGCAAAGTAGAACGTACTCATACGAGAATATTTACTGCAAGAACTGCAAAAGAAATATGCGTAAAAATATTAGAAGAAACCCGCCCTTGTCCAGTCACAATGTTAGATCATGCTGCTTATTTGGGGCGGGAATTTGTACGTGCAGAAATTGCTTTATTAAATGGTAAGGAATATATTCAGGATTAACTGAACTGGGGACATAGGAGCCGAGTAGGTTAACTTACCTACCTTATATTAGCCTACACTTTTACCGAAAAACTCAGGTATAAAGCCTCTCCATCCATGGAGAAAAAAGAAAAAAAATTCTTTGCTCCAATCCTCTTAATTTATAAGAAGAGGTAATTCTAAATTCTAAATTCTTGAATATTTTCCTTAGCTTTGATCAAGAAAAACCTTGATACCAAAAATAAGTAACCATTGGTACAATGGTAGCTACAACTAGCAATACAACAACTAAGATAGTCGCACTTTGATCGTCAGTTTCTTCGGCTGATTTAAAAGTAGCTACTACTTTTGCTGCCAGCTCATCCTTAACTTCCGGAGGGCCTGGATCTGATTCTCCAGATAATACAGCATTTAGGCGATCGCTAGCAGCTAAAAAAGCCTCATTATATTTGTTGCCATCTCTAATAGGTACTTGAATAGTTTCATCAACTATACTCTGAGTAATATCATCAGACATCAGTTCTTTAACTGCATCGCCGATCTGAATAGCATCATTATTGGTGAGAGTATCTAATACTATTAAAGTTTGATTGACTTTTGTTTCTGTAGTAGGAAACCATTTTTCAAATAGCTTTTCCGTAAAACTATCCACAGTCTCACCATAGTCTAGACGACGGATAGTAACAAATCTAACTTCATTTCCAGTAGTATTGGCCAAATTTTCTAAATTATTGTTCAGTTTACTTTTTGTTATCCGACTCAAAACTTCTGCATCATCAACAATGAATGTACTATCTCCTGCCGCTAAACTTGGCATTTGATAAACTCCAGTTGCAGATGCAGAAGATACTGGCACAATAGTAGCCACAATAACTAATAGCAGAGATACTACTAAAGTATGGAAATTTTGAAAATTGAAGGTTTTATTGAATAGTTGTACCATCAGATACTTTCCAATTTTTGGTAAATAGTTAATTTTTTTGAGTAAAGCTTTTTGCCACAATCTTATAGACAGTGGGAAAACTTTAACTAGACTTTAATTTACTTTACCATTCTTATATATACACAGCAAAAAACTAAACAGAACCCACAAACTGTTAATCAAATTATCTTAGGTGAAGAAAAAGGCAGAGGGCAGCTATGCTGAAAAATTTATAAAAGAAGGGCAAAAAACGCGATCGCTATCGCTGGACTTGATATGATATCGCGTGTTAACACTTGATATACACTCTACTTTTTTCTCTGGGGAAATTGTTGCTGTATTGTTTGTTAATTCTTTCTTTTTTGGCTTTTTCGTGAGTCAGTTCGATGTTAACAAATTCTTTGGTGTAATGCCTGAAGGTCTAAATCTAAATAAATTTTCACTTCCGAAGGACACAAAGAATACCAGTTTTTATTCTCATCTAATGCCTTAGATTTTAGTCCCGTCAATGCCTTCATATTTATTGAGCAACACTACAGCATAGGCAGCAATACCTTCTTCTCGGCCTACGGGACCTAATTTTTCATTAGTAGTAGCTTTAACACTGACTTGATCTGCTTGTAACTCTAAAGCTGCAGCGAGGCGCGATCGCATTTCTTTAATATGTGGTTTTAGTTTAGGACGTTCTGCTACTACTACTGAGTCAATATTACTAATTTGCCAACAGCTAGCCTTAACTAAATGATTGACACGATTCAACAATTCTATACTATCAGCTCCAGCCCATTGTGGGTCGCTGGGAGGAAAATAATGGCCAATATCGCCCAAACTTAGAGCGCCCAACATTGCATCCATAATTGCATGAGTCAGAACATCCGCATCGCTATGACCAACTAATCCCATTTCATGGTCAATTTTGACTCCTCCAAGTATTAGAGGTCTTCCAGATCCTAACTTATGGATATCGTAGCCATTACCTATACGAAGATTCATTTTTCTAACTTATACCTTCAATAGTAGTTTGTTATCAGATTATTGTATAATACACATTTTATCTCAAAAGTTTTGCTACATCTCCTTGGGAGTAGGGAGTAGGGAGTAGGGAGTAGGGTTCAAAGGCATAAGATATTTTGGATTAATGCCGATAATCCTCTACATTCATTACTGAATTATGATTATTACTTAATAACTGAAGTTCATCGGAAGTATAGCATTATTTTTGGGTATTGGTATAATATATATTGCATTGCATAAAACTACTTTTTTGTATTAATTTTATTGTCGGTAGAGGTAAGTTGTGGAGATTATATTAACTCAACAAGTGTTATTAACGGATAATTTTTTTTTAGAAGAAGATGAGGGAGAATTTTTTTTAGTTAATTCTCAACAAGAAGGTGAAGATTTTGTTTTGGATGATATGGCTGCTAAAATGTTATTTGCTTTAATAGGTTCTGGGTCAATTCAAGAGGCTTATGAGGATCTTTTAGAAGAAGAACAAGTAGAGCCAGAAGTACTTAAAAATGATTTATTAGAGTATATTAGAGATTTAAAAAAAGACGGAATTGTGAAAATTATTGATCGACAAGATAATTTATCTGTTGTTAAAGAAGGGTGAAAAAATAGTCGATAAAATTGAGCTATATCGTGAAAGTTAACTATAATTTTCTACCAAAAAATTTAACTATTAATTCAATAGATTCATAGGCGAAATTATCTATATAGTAACTATTTAATTCTACATCTGCTTTACTACTGAATTTTGCCCCTCTAGCCCCCCAACTTTGGGCAGGGCTATTTCATTCTTGTTTAAGGGAGAGGGGGAGTAGGGGAGCAGGGAGCAGGGGAGAATTTTCCACGCTTAAGCCAGCGATTTTCCCCAAATTTATCAATTATTCTTAAAGGTTAAAAATACGAATTGTTGTGGCTTTGAGGGAATTCAAGCAGATATTTAGGCAAAGTTTAATGACACTTATCGGCTGAAAAATTGGCAAATGCGTGGCTAATTTCTCTATTTTATGAGCCTCTAATTTCTCGTTCTCCTTAGATTGTTAACTCGCGATACTTTGAAACAGCCCTGCCCTAACTTTGGGGGGAACAAGAGTCAATTTACTTATCAAAGTCCCCCTATTTTGGGGGATTTAGGGGGCGTAGTAATGTAGAAAATGAGACTTTTCAAACAACCTCTTAACTCATTTATTACTGATACGAAATCTTAGATTGATTTTCACATCTACTTCAAAAAAAGAAGCTTCAAAAGCATTATTCTATGAAATTATCGTCATTTATTATCAAGTCTGGACGACGAGATTTTGTTCTTTGAATTTGTTGTTGGTAGCGCCATTCTGCTATTTTAGCATGATTTCCAGAGAGCAACACTTCTGGTACTTTCCAACCACGAAAATTAGATGGTCGAGTGTAATGAGGATAGTCAAGTAATCCAGATTCAAAACTTTCGTATTTCAGTGAGTCAGCTTTACCTACTGTTCCTGGAAGTAGCCTAACTACACCATTAATTAAAGCTAAAGCTGGTATCTCTCCACCTGTAAGGACAAAATCTCCTAGAGATACTTCTCTAGTAACTATATATTGTACTCTTTCATCAATACCTTCATAATGACCACAAATTAAAATAAGTTGGTCATAGCCTGTAGCCAACTGCTTAAATAGCTGCTGACACATTGTTTCTCCCTGGGGAGTTAAAAGAATAACTTCTCGTCGCGGTTTAGTTGTTAATGACTCTACAGCAGCAAATATAGGTTCTGGTTTTAACACCATTCCTACTCCCCCACCATAAGATTCATCATCAACCTTATGATACTTATCTGTGGTATAATCGCGAGGATTAACCAAATTAATCTTGGCAATCTCTTTATCCAGAGCCTTCCCTAACAAACCTGAACTTAGGGGTGTTCTAAAAAAGTCTGGAAACAGAGTTATAACATCAAATTGCACAAAACTTAAAAATTATACTAAACTAAGTGTCTTAAAAAATTGAAAAATTGTTGAGATTAATCTTTAATTTAGCTACATCGCCGAGAAGCCTAACGCCATATTTGAAAAATTGGCGTGAATATGAATCAGTGGTAAATCAATTGGGTTCAATGTCCAATTGATTGACAATACTATTCTGGAGTTTTTCACCATTATCTAAAAATTTCTGTTATTCTAGCAAAAATCAAGGCTAAAACTTGGGCAATCAACTGGATGGGGACAAATTCTAACTATTTTAATTGTCAAAGCTGTTAGCGCAGCTCTGACCCAGGAGGCAAATACTGGACAAAAGACTATAGCTGCGAACCCTCAAAATACCAGCAAAAATTTTTCAAATTGTGGTGAAAAATTCTCCTAAAAATTACCAGAAAGAGTTCATTCTTGCGCCCATTGCTGTGTTATTATTGACCGCGATTTGTTTGCGGAGCATTCGGTAGGAAATGCAGCAATAAATATTAAAAATAGGGCGGTAGGGCATTCCGTCTTTAAAGCTCGTGGAGTCCGACGCAGTAGCGGGACTGAGAAACGAGAGAGCTTACACCATACCTGTAAGGTTAGCGTGGGAGTATGTCACACTATTCTAAAAGTTTACAAGTTAATCTAGCCAACTTTTGTTGAAAAATTTAATAGTTAGCTGGGGGCTTGCAAGGTTATAAGATAATCTAGTATTATAACAGATTATTGAAATTATTGAAACTTAATGCGTACCTGCTGTCCAAGACTAATAAAATGATACAGTTAGAATCTCAAGCTTCAAAACTAGATATATTACGTCCAACAAAAAGAACCATTATGGTAATCGGAGGGGCGGAAGATAAAGTTCATGGAAAAGAGATTCTACAAACTTTTTTTAATCGTGCAGGGGGAGTAAATGCCAGACTAGCAGTAATCCCTTCTGCTTCGAGAGAACCAGGAGCACAAGGAGATAGATACCGCAAGGTTTTTGAAGAAATGGGTGCTGTAGGTCTCAAGATATTTGATATCCGGGAAAGGTATGAGGGAGAAAGCCCAAGATGGTTAGAATCCTTAGAAGATTGTACTGGAGTATTTATGACTGGTGGAGACCAACTGCGTCTATGTTCCTTACTTGCTGAGACACCTTTAATGGACGAAATCAGAAGTAGAGCTATAGAAGGAAAAATTGCTCTAGCTGGAACAAGTGCAGGAGCAGCAGTAATGGGACATCAGATGATAGCAAGTGGTGGTAGTGGTTCATCCCCTAATAAGTCCTTAGTTGATTTAACAACTGGCTTGGGCATATTGCCCGATCTAATTGTAGACCAACACTTTCATAATCGAAATCGTATGGCCCGTTTATTGAGCGCCATTGCTACCCATCCGGACAAAATAGGTATAGGTATAGATGAAGATACCTGTGCATTATTTGAAGGAGATAGTCAAATTCGAGTAATGGGTAAAGGTACAGTCACAATTATAGATACTACAGAAATTGCATATACAAATGCTACAAAAGTAGATGTAGCAGATCCTTTAAGCATATCAAATTTAAGATTGCATATAATGTGCCATGGCGATAGCTACGATCTCCATTCCCATACTATGAAACCGGGGCTATCTGAAACAATTATGCCTCTTGATTAATAAAGACTTGCTGATTAAATATCGCGCGCATTGATTGATATTGGTTTTAGGCAATTTATGTCTATTAAAATTATCAGCTTTTCATAAGCTATGGTGAAAAAAGTGAGGATTTTTGGGTAGCACGCAACCGAAAAATAACTCTGACTATTGTTTTGGCCACTGACTATGTAATTCCTATTCCTTCTTCATCCTAACCACTCCCTACTGCCTACCTCAGTAAAAAGAATTTATTCAGCAAACCCTAATTAATAGAATCTCTGAAAAATTTACTAAATTTGTGACCAATTTGTTCTGTTAGATTAGTAGCTTACATAATTTAAGTAGGCAGAAAGTCTAATTTTAAACTGAACTGATTGTATTTTTTGTAGAACAAAACAGTTTAGCAAATGGTGTGAGCTGAAATTAAAAATAAAACTACCATAGCTTCTGTAGATTCTGAGCATCACCTTCAAATTTTCCTATGAAAATCCTCAAACTCCAGACATTACGTGGTCCAAACTACTGGAGCATCCGCCGGCACAAACTGGTGGTTATGCGTCTAGACTTAGAAGACCTGTACGAAAAATATACATCTGATATTCCTGGCTTCTACAAAGGATTAACCCAGGTACTACCAAGTCTTGTAGAGCACCATTGTTCCCCTGGAGTCAGGGGCGGTTTTCTCAGTCGTGTTGAAAAAGGGACACTAATTGGCCATGTGATAGAACATGTTGCCTTAGAACTTCAACAACTTGCCCAAATGCCAGTTGGCTTCGGTCGGACACGGGAAACATCGACTCCTGGAATATTTCAGGTAGCAATAGAATATGAAAACGAACAAGCAGGTCGCTATGCTGCACGGGCAGCAGTAAGACTTTGCCAAAGTATTGTTGAGACAGGTACATACCCTACAACCGAGTTACAGCAAGATTTACAAGACCTGAAAGACTTCAAAAGTCAAGCATCTTTAGGGCCAAGTACAGAAGCTATAGTCAAAGAAGCAGAAGCGAGAGGTATTCCCTGGACTCAACTAGGAGCCAGATTTATGATTCAGCTTGGCTATGGTATAAATCAAAAAAGAATTCAGGCCACCCTAAGTAATCAAACAGGGATTCTTGGTGTAGAGCTTGCTTGTGATAAAGAAGGTACAAAAACTATTCTCAAAGATTCTGGAATACCAGTACCTCGTGGTACAGTTATCCGCTACTTTGAAGACCTTCAAGATGCCATTGAAGATGTCGGGGGCTATCCTATTGTAATTAAGCCACTAGATGGAAATCATGGTCGTGGAATTACTATTGATGTGAGAAATTGGGGAGAGGCTGAAGAGGCTTACGATTTAGCAAGCAAAGCTTCTAAAACAAAAACAGTAATTGTAGAACGTTACTACACAGGCAAAGACCACCGAGTATTGGTTGTAAATGGTAGAGTTGTAGCTGTGGCCGAACGAGTACCTGCCCATGTAGTGGGAGATGGTAAATCTACAGTGGCAAAACTGATTGAAGAAACTAACCAAGATCCTCAAAGAGGGGATGGACATGATAACGTTCTGACTAGAATCACGGTAGACAAAGCTGCTCTTGCTATTCTTGAAAGACAAGGATATGGTATTGAATCAATACCAAGAAAAGGAGAAATTTGCTTTTTAAGAGCAACAGCTAACCTCAGTACTGGAGGTATCGCAGTAGACCGTACTGATGAAATACATCCAGAAAATGTCTGGTTATTGTCCAGAGCTGCGAAGATAATAGGTCTAGACATAGCTGGTATAGATGTAGTCACTGAAGACATCTCTAAACCTTTGCGAGAAGTAGAAGGAGTCAT
>NZ_CEZPJD010000073.1:0-17537 GCF_983059655.1 Okeania sp. | reverse complement strand
TTATTACCTTGGTACTGAAACTTGTTTCAATATAGAATTAATTACACTATCAATGATTATTCCATCTAACTGTGCTTCAGGTTTCAAAATTAACCGATGACGTAATAGAGGTAATGCCACTGTTTTAATATCATCTGGAGTTACATAATTTCTATTATTTAACCAAGCTTGTGTTTTACTGCTTTGTAACCATGCGACTGCCGCTCTCGGAGAAGCACCCAAAGCTATATCTGGATGTTTTCTGGTTTGCTGAACTAATGCTAATAAATAATCTAATATTTTTTCTTGAACCTTAATTACTTCTATTTCTTGACGAATTAAAATTATTTGTTCGACCGTTGCCACAGATTTAATTTGATTTATTTGAATACTTTTTGCCGCAAAACCTTGTTGCAAATTTAGCAACATTTGTTTTTCTGCTCCTGTGTCTGGATAATCAATAATAATCTTGAATAAAAATCTGTCTAATTGTGCTTCTGGTAATGGATATGTACCTTCAAATTCTAGAGAATTTTGAGTAGCAACTACCCAAAATAAATTTGGTAATGGCAAAGTTTCTCCATCTAATGTTACCTGTTGTTCTGCCATGGCTTCAAGTAAAGCTGCTTGGGTTTTTGGTGGAGTCCGATTAATTTCATCTGCTAATAATATTTCTGTAAAAATCGGACCTTTTTTTAAGGTAAAATTGCGACTATTGAGGTCAAATATATTAGTCCCTAATATATCTGATGGTAGAATATCTGGTGTTAGTTGAACTCTGCTAAACTCTGCTTGAATTAATCTAGCTAATACTTTGACTGTGAGAGTTTTTCCTGTGCCTGGAACTCCTTCAATTATGACATGACCTCCAGTTAACAAGGCTATTAATAATTGTTGAACAGGTATATTTTGACCGACAATTATTTGACTGAGGTTCTGATATAGCTGAGTAAATATTGAGTTAGTTTGTGTCATTTTAATTCAGTTATAGCGCTACGCGCTAGGGAATAGGGAATAGGGAACAGGGAACAGCTAGCTTGAATACAAATTATCATGAATTAATACTATACTTAGGGCCTGCTGAAAAAGTCTTTTTGAAGTAGTACGGGAGTAGGGGAGTAGGGAAGTAGGGGAATAATTTTTTCTGCCCAACTATGCGCCAGAAATCCTAACTTTTTGAGCATGAAGAGCTGAAAACCAAGGTATTTCAGACCTAAAAAGGCCAAAAGCTTTATCTGTAAATGCTTTAAAATTTAATCAGCAAACCCTATTTATGTAACACTTCAGTTATTAAGTAATTAACATACGCAGAATAACTTTTTTGCTAATTTTAGTCAAGTTAATGTTGATTATTCTGGTGTTTACTTCCCCTCCTGGGAGGGGTTAGGGGTGGGTTAACTTCTAACTTCTGACTTCTGACTTCTAACTTCTGACTTCGCTAATTCCCTATTCCCTATTCCCTGACTAAATATTTTCTCCCACTTATCTAACCAATTTAATAACTCTGACTCGGTAATTTTTCGCTTTTGAGATTGAATTTTTAGGACCTTTTCTAATTCTATTGATGGCTCTCCAGTTTGTTGTATCCAAGCATCTATTAAAAATTTATCTTCAACTATATTGTCGCCTAATCCTAATTTCTTTTGCAGTTGAATTTTTTGTTCTTTCCCTGTAGTTTCTAAAATAAATTCTCTACTTTCTGCTTTTTGTAATACCCCTGCTAAAGCTTGAATATAAGCTTGACTATTATCAACTATTGGTGCTGATAATTTTATCGGTTTGGCAAAACTACGATTTTGAGCAAAAGTCAGGATAAATAAAATAATTAAGCCCTGAATAAAAATTGGAAATAAGGGAGTTTCAAGCAAATAATTAACTAAACTTTCTCCCAACTCTTCCTTAATTACTTCTTGGTCTCTATAACCATGAATATATTCATCTACTAAAATTTTTTGTTGATCTTGAGTAACAAGTTGAGCTAAAAATTCATAATTTCCTGGTATATCTTGATAAGCATTTGCAGCTAAATACTGAGTAGTAGCTAAGATAATTTTTCCTTTGCCAAGCTGTTTTTGCCAAACTATTGCACCGTAGCGATCGCCTAATAAATTATCTTCTTTTTGTAGCTCAGGTTTTATTGCTCGGCGACTTGTTTCTATTTCAACTTTTCCCACTTCCGTATCATGGATAGTAGCAAAATCTGCCTTTGTTACCTGCTTTTTAATACCTAAAATTACCAAAATATTTCCGGATTTTACCCAACTTTCTATCTGAGCATTAACTACTTCATTTTCTAGTTGATTATTAATCCGTAATAGAGTGACTGGTAAATTGATATCTTGACTATTTTCTAAATCTATAAATGGTTTTTCCCAGCGTTCAATATCCGCGCCTTTTTCTAACATAAACTTGTACCAAGCACCATATCCATCTGGGGCACGACTATAAGTAGAACCGCTATTTAACTGATTATTTACTGGGGCAAAAAAAATAGTAATTATCATAATTGATATTAGAGCAATCGCCCCAAATATCCAAAATTTATTAGTTTTTTTCATCTGTAATTTGTTGATAAGCTTGCTGGCATTCTGCAAATACAGCAGCAGAAACTTCTAAATTACCAAATAATAATTGCTGATGAGTAATGAATAATTTTTGATATGCTTTAGGCTGAGATAACTGCTGAATTAATTCTAAATATTCTCCATCAGTGCGACTAGGTAGATTGGAAATAATACCCCGGTCATTTAATCCTTGTAACATTGCCATATATAAACAACGACAAGCTTCTCGATAATTGCCGATTTTTTGGTATTTTTGCGATTGATTTAACCAAGTTGTTACTGATAATTCTAATTGAGATTTTTCTCTAATTTTTGTGGTCAAATTAATTTGATTGCGAATACCATAAATATAAGGATTTAACAGTCTAATTATTTGTACCACTACCCAGCTCAATAGAAAAGCAAAAAGTAGCCATGCCAATGCTTTAGCAACTATTAATATTATGGGACTATCCAACCATGAAGGCAAATCTACTCCTGGTAATTTAGCTGTTGTTTGAGAAGTTTGAAGTTCCCACCATTCGCCAATTTTTTGTTGTAACTTTTGGAGTTGCCAACCCAAACTATCTTTTTCAAATGAATTTTCAGACATACTTAAATTTGGTCTTGCTCTGGTAGAGTATTTGTAGAATTAGTCATAGGAATTTCAATAATAAATTCAGCATATTCTCCCGCTTGAGTTTCCACTCTAATACTGCCATGATGTTGTCCAACAATTATTTGATGAACTAGAGATAAACCCAAACCTACCCCTTCTCCAGGAGATTTAGTAGTGAAAAAAGGGTTGAAAATTTTATCTTTAATTGTTGAGCTTATTCCTATACCATTGTCATTGATATGAATTGCTACTTTTTCTCCTAAATTATAAGTTTGTACAGATAAGGTAGGATTAAAATCTTGATGAGCAGCTTCCTGTTGTTTTAACTTAGTTTTGAGAGCATAGCAAGAATTATCAATTATGTTCATAAAAGCCTGAAACATATCAGAAAATGATAATTTAATTTTATGAATTGATTTATCATAATTAGTCTTAATTTTCATTGGAACATTCTGTTTTTCCCACAGCTTTTTACAAGCCAACTTCAATGACTCATTTAGCATATTATGAATATCACTATCTTGCAAGCTATTGTTGTCAACCTGTGCGTGTCTTACCATACCTTTAATGATTTTTTCTGCCCTTTTACCATGTTGATAAATACTATCTGAGTTTTGTTTAATATCATTAATAATATATTGAAATTCTTCAACTTTTTCTGGTTCTATTTTATCACTTTCTAAAGTTAATTCTTCCATGAGTTCCTCAACTAAATCTGTAGAAAGTTGAGCAAAATTTTGAATAAAATTAAGAGGATTACACAATTCATGAGCAATGCCTGAAGTTAAAGTACCTAAGTACGCAAGTTTTTCTTTAGCAATAATCTGTTTTTGAGCTGTTTTTAACTGTCGCAATGTTTCTTTAAGTTTTGCTTCTGCTGCTTTTCTTTGTGTAATTTCTTCTAGTAAAAGTACATTTTTATTCTTTAATTTTTCAGTTAGTTGCCGTAACTGTATATGTACTTTTACTCTTGCTAAAACCTCATCTATGATGATTGGCTTAGTAACATAATCTACAGCTCCTAACTCAAATCCTGTAATTTTATCCTCTATATCTGATAAAGCAGTCATAAATATCACAGGAATATCTCTAGTTTCTGGGATTGCTTTTAAGCGCTTACAGATTTCAAAACCATCAATTATAGGCATTAAAACATCTAACAAAATAATATCTGGGCTACTTTCTTTTGCTTGTTTCAAACAATTTTCACCATCTTCAGAGATTAATACTTTAAAGTTATAGCTTTCCAGAACAGTAATTACCAATTTCAAATCGATTGGATTATCATCCACAATCAAAATAGTAGTTTTTTTCTCCTTCTTTTCAAGACTATTAGCGACTTTATCCATTTGATTTATACCTATTCTGCATTTGATTAATTTTGCGATTAATTTTGTAGTAAGCATTTTCTGCGGAATGCTCCGCAAACAGCAGTCAGCCAGCCTCCTATGGTCGGAACTGAGTTATCAGCTATCAGCTATATGTTATTAAATCATTATTATACTAGAAGGAAATTATCCAGCAAGGAGAATTAAAATTCATTAATTAAATTGGCTATAACCTAACCAAAGTTATTGTTTGAATATGTTCAATAGCTGATTGCTGACAACTAATAACTAAATACTTACATTTTGTAACTTGTCAAACTATTAACTAATCTTTTGTAAAAAATTACTAACAGCTTCAATAAACTCTGCTGTTGACTCATAAGGTAAAACGTTTCGCCCTGATATTTGACAACCCTCTCCTCGATATAACAACTTTAAATAACTATTAATTCTTTGCTCTGGCGTTTCAATTTGCTTAGTTTTACTAATAGTTGAAGCTTGCTTTCCTACTAACACTAAAGTAGGTTGATTAATTTGAGCAATATCTTGACTAAAATCCTGCCTCCAAAACCCTGCTAAAAAAGAAAAAACAGCATATTGACTTTGGAGATTTTTTGCTCCTTTTTCTAAAGTATCTAACCATTTTTTATCTACTTCTTCTTTATTCGCAAATAACTGTTTTTTAGAAAAAGAATCTAAAAATTTTCGACTCCGTGCATAGCGATAAAAAACTTTACCAATAGGTGAATAAAAAAGATTCCATCTCAATTTTTGACTAACAAGTGAATCAGCCTTAGTCATCAATTCCAACTGAGGCGGACCCGATAATATCAACCCATCAATTAAACTTGATTTTTGCTTTAGTTTGACCAGAGATACAGCCACAGGAAACAAAGCACCTTGTACAACTAAAATTACTGGTCTTTGTACAACCGTCTCTAAAAAATATTGTAATTGTTCAGCCCAGTCCATAGGATAGTAAGCCACAGATGGCATATCACTTTCACCACACCCTAATAAATCTGGACTATAGATAGGATTGAGTAAACCTCGCTCCTGCCATAAAGAACAAAATCTATGCCAAAAATTTTTAGATAAACCTACTCCAATAGGATGCAGTAATAGTAAAGGTCTGGTAAAATCATCTCCTTCTTTCTGAGGATAAAATTCGTAAGCACAACTGTATTTTTTCCAGGTATAAAATTCTTTCATCTGTTCAGATTATCAAAAATTTTTTGTATATACTCATAACATAAATATATAATAATTCTGAGAATGCTTGTGTAGAAAACATCTATATAAATTAGATAAAAATAGCTCATATGATTCTGGGTAAGAGTTTCAGACATTTTCTCTATTTGTCTATATTCAGATTTGTTACAAATAGTTGAGAGTTGCCATATTATATCTGCTCAAAATCTATCATTAAATATTATTATTACTCCCCAGAGTAATGATATAAATGGCTTACCCAAGGACTTTACCTGTAGAGTATTTTGCAACATACATTACAGTTAATGTACCACAAATTTTTTTTGCCTAAGTCCTGTAATAGTTGAGTTGGAGTCAATACACTTAATAACTTCCTTAATTAAAAAATCTCTTTTTTGCATAACCTCGGTTTAGCTCAGAAATATACAATCTGCGAAAACAATAGGCCATGGCAAAGTCAATTTTATGGGATCTGCTAATCAAAAGGTAAGACATTCTTACCAATCGAACTCTGGGCAATTTCAAATCCCTGCCCTTTGTTAGGTATAACTACCAAGCTGAGACTTTGCTGTGATAGGAGTCGAGGATGATTGTCAATTGTACCAAGTGTACAAAATTCAATTCCCTAGAATAGACAATTTGATAGTCCTTTAGCAGCAATAGTAAGCGGAAACAACCAACACTTAGAACAGGAGCAAGATGCTCCCACTGGCAATACCATGACAATGCACAACTACCAACAATTTAACTCAACATTAATTTGTGCCAATTTACTTGTTAATTTTTTTTAGGAGATAGAAAATATGGCATTCGTAGAATTCGATCCAACAGTAGACACAGTCCAAGACCTAGTAGATGAAATTGTAGATCCAGGAGCTAGCTTGACAGTCATACCTGGATCTATAAATTTTGAAGGTGCGGTTGTTCCATTCCCAGCTAGCGTTGGTGGCACTTCCCCTAGTGGCATTGGTCAATCATCATTTTATGATGGTACTCTGCCTTTAGGAATCGATCCAGGCATATTGCTGACTTCTGGCGATGGCTCCCCACCAGACCAAAATACCCAGCCTGCTTATAGTATTAGACAATTGGGGAACTTCGATTCTGACCTGCAAGCTGTGGCCAACAGTGCTTTTTCTGGAGCTGGTGAGGTTATGGATGCAAACATTCTAGAATTTGAATTTGTAATTGAAGACCCCAGCGTTAGGTCTGTAACCTTTGATTTAATTTTTGGGTCTGATGAGTTTCCTGAGTTCTCGGATAGCTCTTTTGTGGATGTAGCAGGAGTCTTTGTTAATGGTAACAATGCTGCATTATTCAACAACAATCTTACTCAACCTTTAAGTGTTATCAGCAATAATCTCACATTAGGCAACTTCATTGATAATGCCAATAATACTCTTCCTATCGAATATGATGGAGTTAGCTCTAAACTGACTGTTTTTGCCCCCGTCCAACAGGGAGTAAATACCATCAAGTTCGGCGTTGCTGATACTGGCGACCAAGACTTAGATTCAGGTCTGTTTATTGCGAACCTAAATACTAGCAACTTTACTCCAGGTGGGGGTGACGGAAATTCAGATGGCGGTGGCAGTGGTATTTTACTAGAAATGCCCGGTACTGATAATGACGATGTTGTAGCTAGCGATGACCTAGAAGCAGATATAGATGAGTTCTTTGATAGTGGTGATGGAGACGATAATATCGAATCAGGTAATGGAAGTGATGTCGTCGATCCTGGTGCTGGTGATGATGTAGTTGACGCTGGTGATGGTGATGACTTTGTTGCTCCCAGCGCTGGTGATGATAATCTCAAGGGTAACGATGGTGATGACAACTTGAATGGTGGTATTGGTGACGACACTGCTAGTGGTGGTAACGGTGAGGACGATCTAGGTGGAGATGGTGGTAACGATAAACTACTTGGAGGAGCTAGTGGCGACCTGATAGTAGGTAACTCTGGTAATGATATTTTGTTAGGAGGAACTGGCGACGATACTCTACTAGGAGGTATTGGTCGCGATCGCCTGAATGGTGGAGCAGGAAACGATGTACTCACCGGTGGTGCTAGTATTGACCGTTTTATCTTCAATAGTAATGAAGCATTTGAACCAGAAGATTTTGGTATAGACGAAATTACTGATTTTTCCCAAACACCAGGAGACATAATTCTTCTCGACCGCAGCAGTTTTACTGCTATCAATAGTGATGCAGGAACAGGTTTCAGCATATCAGATGAGTTTGATATAGTTTCTAGTGATGCTGCTGCAGCAACCTCTGATGGAGTCATTGTTTACAATAGTAACAATGGTAACTTATTCTATAATCCTAATGGTAGTGCAGCTGGTTTCGGTGATGGCGATCAATTTGCAACTCTAACAGGTAGTCCATCGTTAGGAGCAGACGATTTCTTTATTAGAGATTAGCGATCGCTCTTTGGGAAAGGAAATAGGAAATAGGGAATAGGGAATAGGGAAAGGGAATAAGGAATAGATAGTAGGGAGGGACGTTGCATGCAACGTCCCTACTCTTTTGGTAGAGATGTCTATATAGACATTTGGTAAAAATCCAAAATCAAATCAATTTTTATCCATAAATTATCAATTATTCCCGTCCTAGGAGGGGTTATATCATGTCCCGATAATTAATGATCGAAAAAGTTTTTGTTTGTAGTAGGGCTTTAGCCCTTGAGATATCTATATTAGACCTCTCCGGAAAAGAGGGAGTAGGGAGTAGGGAGTAGGGAGTAGGGAGTAGGGAGTAGGGAGTAGGGAGTAGGGGGAAATAATTGATGATTTATGCGTATGGGATTGATTTAATTTTTGATTATCGGAGATTTCTATTAGGGCTAAAGCCCTACTACGAGGTGTAATTATAACTATTCAACCAGACATGATATTAGGGGTGGGTTGCCTGTTGCCTGTTGCCTGTTGCCTGTTGCCTGTTGCCTATTCCCTATAATGTTAAAATGCAAATTAAAACGATATTATTTATAAAGTATATTTGATAGTTATAGGAGTTTCCTTATATGTCTGACTTTTCTTCCCTAGACCTAAATCAACCTATAGAACAACCTTCCATTATAGACACCCTCCGTCAACCAATATGGATAGCACTCTTCACCTCTTTGGGCATCCATGCCATATTAGGAATTAACCTACCAAAATTATCCCTATTCTCCGAGAAAGCCAAATTACCACCAACAGTAGGATTAATAGAATTAACACCAGAACAACTCGAACTCCTGCCTCAACCAGAAGAACCAGAAATTACATTCTCAACCATACCAGTACCATCCAACCTTTCCCCTATTTCACCACCATCTCCAAGCGGAGTACCTTTTGTCTCCGAATCATCATCCTCAGAATTACCAACAATACCTGTAGACCCCTCAGATTACAAGTTACCAGAATTACCGCCAGAAGATTCTATTACCTCATCCTCTTCTACGCGCTCCAGATCCACTCCTTCCGTCTCTAGGTTGCCCAGAAATCCATCCCCAAGCGAATTTTCCTACAATTATCCACCCATACCCCGATCCTCATTACCAATATCCCCGCCGCCATTACCTAGTAGAAATAGTCAGCCAGCAGAGATATTTCGAGTTGACCAACAACAACAATCAAATCAAAATGAAATAGATGAATATCAAATCAGAAAAAATTTGAATTTGACAGATGAAGTCTATGACTCTGGTTTATCACGTCGTCCAACTCTAGAAATAGACCCTCAAGGGCAAACTTCTATAGTTGAAAATTCAGCTAGGGGGTCATACTCAGCTAATTTAAAACGGCCTGTACGAAATTACCAAGATAAAGTGGAAAATCAAATTGCTATTGCTCCAAATCAAAATGATACCAATACTCAAACAGAGAAAAAACCTATAGCAACAGCAACTTCTCCAACTCCTTCAACTCCTCCAACACCAGACCCTACAAAAAAAGGCAGACTCTCAGAAGCACCAATAGTTAGGCAGTTACGAGAAGGAAAGACTATTCAGGATATAGCAGAGGACATCAAACAACCGCAAAAGGTAGCTGTTGCCACTCCCGCACCAACTGAAACTAATAAGTCTCAATCAGAAGTTGAAGTTCAGGAAACTCCTTCTGCTGCTCCAACTCCTTCAACTCCTCCAACACCAGACCCTACAAAAAAAGGCAGACTCTCAGAAGCACCAATAGTTAGGCAGTTACGAGAAGGAAAGACTATTCAGGATATAGCAGAGGACATCAAACAACCGCAAAAGGTAGCTGTTGCCACTCCCGCACCAACTGAAACTAATAAGTCTCAATCAGAAGTTGAAGTTCAGGAAACTCCTTCTGCTGCTCCAACTCCTTCAACTCCTCCAACACCAGACCCTACAAAAAAAGGCAGACTCTCAGAAGCACCAATAGTTAGGCAGTTACGAGAAGGAAAGACTATTCAGGATATAGCAGAGGACATCAAACAACCGCAAAAGGTAGCTGCTGTTACTGAAGAATCACAATCAAGGGATATCGCTTTAGGTGCTGTGGGTGCTTATCTAGAGTGGGCAATAGAATTGGAATTAGAAGAAGATAATTTGACTGAACCTACAACTATTGCTGATGCTTATCCAGAAGCGGCTTGCGAGCAAAAGTTAGAAGGTAAAGCTACTGTGGGAGTATTAGTTAGTCCAGATGGCAGTATTACTAATGGACCAAAGTTATTACTAGAAAGTGGTCATTCAGTGTTAGATGGAGCAGCTATAGATGCAGTCAATAATCAATCTTTTTCTAGTAGCGATCGCTCAAGACTTTATCAATATGAATTTAATTTTGATAGTTCTAACTGTAATACAGCAAAGTCAACAGCAGCAGAAAAAGCACCCGTTGGAGACACATTACCAACTCAGGATGGGCAAGAGGAGGAAGGTATACCTATTGAAGTGATGCCACCGGAAGCTGAAACAACACCAACAGAGTAAGGAAGGATAGAATTGTTCTTTCTGCCCTCTGCCTTCGTTAATACAATGTTTAGGGGCTAATGGCCATTTGCTAACGTAAAGCTCTGCCAACGCCCTTCAAATATAGACTTCTATCTTTAAAGACTGAATAAAATCAATGCTATAGGATTTGATATAACTTTTTCATTTATCAAAATAATTGGGTCTAAAACCCGGCCTTTTAAGGCGAAATATTTTTGAAGGCTTACTCAAAGCTCCGTTACAAAAATAACTTCTGACTTTCTTGAGTATGTCTTACATTCTGGAGGGGCGGTGTGCAGAATTACTTCCGCACTTTATACGCCCCATAGGGGACCTCAGAATTACATACTCGCTTCTGACTTCTGACTTCGTTAAGGGCCAGAGTAAAAAAAACAGGACATAGATTTAAACGAGCACGGAGGGATTCGAACCCCCGACACCCAGAACCGGAATCTGGTGCTCTATCCACTGAGCTACGCGCCCTCATACTAATACTAACATTAGCATCTTAACTCTCAAATTGGCAACTAGGAAGAGCTATTATTTTTCTATTTATCCCTATTTTTGTTCTTCTAGACTCAATCTGATAGACTATACTTTTTGTACCCATAATATTTTGGTCGAGAGTCTAATCTCACATGAAGCCAAGCTACTCCGCCACCCGCTGTACTTACCCAAAGTGGGTAGTCTGAAATTTGTTGTTGCACAGTTTGTCCCACAATTCGCCACAATGAATGTTTTTGAGCATCTGATGCACCACGAATGAAAGCTGCAAGATGAGAATAAGCTGAAAACGTTCCTTCCCAAGAGGAATTTGAATCCCTAGGAGATGGAACTACCAGTATTGCATCTTTACCTAAATTTTCAAATACAACAATTCCATTATTAACATCATCAGTTGTGAAATAATCACGAAATGTGGTTTTGTCTGGGTTGCTTGTTAACTCTGGAGAATTCAGCAACACAAATTCAAATTGGCGCTTTACGGTATCTTTAGTAATGGGTGGTGTTTCCCATCGATAGGCAGAAAAAGGAGACTCAGATAAAAGTGAAATGAAGAAAGAGCGGAAGTATGAGTCATACTGCCATAAGTTTAAAACCTCACTATATGTTATTGGTTGCCTATTTTGAGTCACTACATATTTATGAATACGACCATCATTCAAATTTTTAAGGGTAGCATCAAACATTTTTATCATAGGTATCAGAATTTAGTTTTTTCTTATTACTCAGATGTATTTTCTAAAGTAATATAAAGCTGTGATTATATACTCTAACAACAATATGGAAACAGTCGAGAACTTATTGGAAAAACTAGCATCTTTATCTGAAAATTTTCCTAAATTGGGTATTCGTCTCTCCCTGGCAGCTAAAGAGCTACAAAATGCAGGTACTCCGCCTTCAGAAACTTTACTAGAAGAATTGATGGCCTATGGTAGAGATTTTGCTACTCTCAAAGAGCAGGGACTAGAGTTGGCAAAAACATCTCAAGTTTCTGCTGGAGCAATATTTTCCTTTACAGACTTAGAAAACTTAATTAGAGCATTAGCTTCAACCACAGAATCATCAAGTAGTCAACCAGTTTTAGATATTCTTAATCAAATCTTGGCGATCGCTCATCAAGAACAACCAGAATTTCCTCCTTTACAAGCAGTTAAGGCAAAAGCTAGAGAATTATACCAATTAATTTCTAATACAAAATCCGATCAATTACCAGATGATGCTCAAGCTTTAATTGCAAATACACATCCACTTTCAGCAGTCTTAACACTTGTCAAACAGGGTAAAAGTTTAGATGATGAGCAGTGGTTAGAATTAGAGGAAAAAGTTAATGCCAGCTTTGGCAAAAAACTAATGTTAGCTATATCTAGAGGAAAACTAACCATTCCTAATGATCCTTCACCCACAACATCTAGAGTTAAACTTCCGGCACTAGAAGAACTAGATAAAACTCAAAATATTGCCACTCAAACAACTAATACAAAATCAACCGCTCCAAGTTTACCACCTTTAATAGTAGTACCTTCTGGTGGTGCAGAACCTAATCAAACAACTATTGACGATCCAGATGTGATGATTTTAGAAGACCCAACACCTGGAAATACAAAACCTGTAGACGAAATTATTATTGTTCCTGGTGTGGAAGTCTCTCAAAATTCTCCCACTGTTGAAAAACCAAATATGATTTTGGGAGAAACTACTAATCAAACATCAACAGTTTCTGTAGGGTTGAAAGTTTTAGTTCATATACAAAATATTGGCGATCGCATCTTTGGCAGTCAAGAATATGCGGGTACTCGCGGCCAAGGTTTTCGTGTAGAAGCTTTTCAAATAAATGTAGAACCCTCTATTCCTGGGTTAAACCTTGAATACATGGCTCATGTTTCTGGAATAGGTGATACTCCTTGGTTAGAAACAGGAAAATTAGCTGGGGAACGTGGCAAAGCTAGAAGAATAGAAGGATTTGCGGTTCGTCTTGCAGGTATTCAAGCTGCCAATTATGATGTATTCTATACAGCTCACGTTCAGAATATGGGAGATTTACCAGTTTATTCTAATGGTTCATATTGTGGTACTCGCAACCAAGCTCTCAGAGTGGAAGGGATAAAAGTTTGGATAGAGCCTAAGAGTTAGGCGCTGGAATTAGGATATGATTTTCGTTCTTAGGGAGCAGGTACCGACATTACAGCGCTTTCTGTTTTTATGAGGTACACCCGCGCGGGCAAGATGCCTAAACGCAGGCAAGATGCCCACGCTACATGATTTTCACGATTTATCCTGTACATCATTTGCCCGAAATCTGCTGTAATTATTTTATCCTACTGGACTGTGGACTGACACAGCTAAAACTGTGCATTAGCTTTTAACTTGAAAATTCTTACTTTTGACTTTTGACTTTTGAATTAAATCTAATGCACCATTTAAGGTGTGTCAGTCCACTACTCTCTGTTCCCTGAAACCTAGAGAATTTTGTACCCAATAATTTGATAATTGCTATAGATTTATAGGATGACAAAAAAAGCAAAAAAAGTAGATATTAGTAGTAAACGTATAATTGGAATTGCTCCTAGTCGTTGGGTAGAATGGGTAATTTCAGTTATCAGTTATCAGTTATCAGTTATCAGTTTTTTATCACCTTAAAATAGTCAGCTTCAGACCCAGTTTTTCGGTGACAAAAATTGCCAATTTTACTGTCAAATAAATAATTTATTCAGACTTACAATGGGTAAGTCATTTCAGTTATCAGTTATCAGTACCTCTAGCGTAATTATTAATTATTAATTATTAATTATTAATTGTTGAATGCCTTTTGTTCCTATTCTTAAAGATGGAGGAGAAGAAGGAACTATCAGACAAGCATTACAACTTTTACGGGAGGATGAACAACTCTCAGAATTAGAAAATTTACTAGCATTTTTTGCTACATTTGTATTAAAGAAGCGGTCAGTTCTCAGCAATCAGCAGTCAGCAAGATTATTTTTTAACGTGCGAGAAGGGCATTTCAACCCCTATCCTGCCTATGCTGGGTTGCAGGGGAATCCCATATCTGCTAGAAGCTGATAGCTGAATGCTAAAAGCTGATAGCTAAATAGTACAACAAATAATGAGGTGGGACATGGCAGTTTTACAACAATCTCCTTGGTATCAACAAATATTACAAGAAGGAGTAAAAATTGGTGAACAACGTGGCATTGAAATTGGTCAACAACAAGGTGAACAAAGAGGTGAAAAACGTGGAATACTTTCTGGAATAGAAATAGGATTAGAATTAAAATTTGGCGAGTCAGGAAAAGAGGTATTTTCAGAGATTAATACTATTGAAAATATTCAGATTTTAGAAGAAATTCTTGCCTCTCTCAAAACTGTAGAAACTATCGATCAATTACGGCAAATTCATCTTAAATAGAGAGTGGCGAGTAGGGAGTAGTTAGGACAAAGAAGAATTATAAATTTGAGTTTTGTTTCTTTCCCTACTTTCTTTTAGTCTCATTAATTAAAGGTGGAATGGAGTTATATTGCGCTCTTATTGGAAAATGATATTAGTATTACAACTAAGGATTTTTTTGATATAGCAATGAGCGCTGGTATATTTACAAATTGCAGGAGAGGCCAAATAGCTAAAAGTCTTATATTATTCCAACGGAGATGCTGCGCAAACGGCAATTTATTCCCCCTGTTGCCTGTTGCCTGTTGCCTGTTGCCTGCGCACAGCGCTATATAGCATAAATTAGAATAATTATTCCCCTAAATATTCTGCCTCTTCTGTTTCTGAATCTGAAGGAAATGATAATTGAATATTAATATCTATATTTAATGTATTCGAGTTCTCAAAATTCATACCAACTATCTTTACCAGCGCCTCCGAAGGCAAAGAATTATGATTTAATTTAGATTCAACAGACGAGAGCGTTTTATATCCTGCATCTTCCAACCATGTATGAATATTTCTCCAATTTCCCATCTGTTCGCTTGATGTATCCACAAGTTGCTTGAGATATTGGTATAAAGTTTTGCACACATACACCTCTACACCTTTAGGGCTTCTATATAGTTTCTTAGCTATTTCTGCGGGGCTATGACCACAAAGAATTCCCCGTAAATAAAGCTTTTCTGTATCTGTTAATCCCTTACGAGAGCCAGGAGAGATTCTTCGTTTGACTGCTGCTAAAGCTTTATAGAGTCTTTCTAAGTCCCAATATTTTGCAGCTTCAGCAAAAACTTCATCTTTTTTTGATGCCATTTTATGCTATGCAGATAAACACCTAACCTAAGCATAACCAAAAATCCTAACTTTTGCTAGTTGAACCCTAGCATTAACTCGCTTATGATTGATTTGGCTTAGGTAAGATTTATTACTTAAAAATACTGAGATAAGTGTAAACACTGAATAAAAATTCCGAAAACTATCACCATCTCCAGAGAATTACGGATATAGATATTTTCTTGTATTTAGTAATCCTTGATTTTATTTAATTCTATGGGGAGGATAATTAATTTTATTATTATAGATAGGGTGGATTTTTTCATAAAAATTCATAGAAATCTAACAATGAATGATTTAGAAATATTAGAGGGAACAGGATTTTTAGACCAGGCGATCGCTGCTTTTGGTAATCAAGAAACAGATATGTTAGGGATAAATAATATTCCTAGTAGTGATGTAACTTTAGGAGTTAGTATTGCAACTCAAACAACAGATGACAGCGACGCTTTACTCCTTCCAAACAACCCCAGTATACTAAATATTAGTGGACTAGCAGGTAAGGATTTATTAACAGGTGAAATAGCTTCCCAGGTTTCCGAACAACTCAAACAATTTGCTGCCGATCCTAATTTTTCAGACAAAATGAATTTGGCTTTTGGTGATAGTTGGAATGTAGATACAGCTAATGCTATAACTCAGCAGTGGTTAGCAGGTGACTTTAGTCAAATTCCAGAAATAGAAGTAGTTTCTACTGACGATATTGCCGGAGCAGATGGAGCTTTTGCAGGTGCAACAGAGACTATTTATATATCTCAGGAATGGCTAGAGCTAAATGCGTCTAATCCTGGAGCGATCGCTTCTGTAGTTTTGGAGGAAATAGGTCATTATTTTGATTATGAAATTAATATAGTAGATGCTGCCGGAGATGAGGGAGCGATTTTTTCTGCTGGTGTTAGAGGAGAGGAGTTAACTGCGACTGAAGTAGCGGCGTTAAAAGCTGAGGATGACCAATTAATTGTGAGTATTGATGGGCGATCGGTTTTATTAGAGCATTCGTCATCTGATTGGACAACTAAGGTTTATGATTGGGATTTTAATGTTCTGGGAGAAACTTCTATAGTAAAACGTAGCGATGGATTAAATGGAATTGATGTTGATTGGGGTAATGGCTCTGTTGTAGGAGAAAGAGAAGATGAGTTTATAGTAGGAACTTGGCATCAAGCATATTTTGATGCTAATACGACCTACAACTTTACCGTGCAAGGAGACGACGGGTTCTGGATATTTACAAGTCCCGATGGTGATAATTGGACTCGTTTTTCAGATGACTGGGATTTTGCTTACAGAGATCAAAATGCCAAAGAATATAGTTGGACACCTGAAACAAGCGGAGATCATTATGTATATGCTTTTTTGTTTGAGAGAGAAGGGGATGCCTATTTTGATTTAGCTTGGAGTTCAGATAATGACTCTGATAGCTATTTCCCTGAATTGCGATCTTTAAGTGATGCTGATTGGGATGAGCAAACCAGCGACAATACTGGCTTTAGTGATGGTTGGCCAGACTATTTCTACGATTCTAATCTCGCCAGTGATGAAGTAGAAGAAATTTACGCGGATCTTAATTTAGACCTTTTTGAAAACACAACTCCCTACGATATGACAGCTGGCTATATGGACCCTGGATATTTTGAGGGTCTCGGTAGTTGGCACGCTGGAATTGACATAGGTGCAACAACTGGAACAGAAGTAAAAGCAGTTGCACCAGGAACCGTTCAATGGGTAGATGGTAGCTTCATTGGTATCAGGAGCTTATCTGGTAACGG
Source organism: Okeania sp. (assembly GCF_983059655.1). Classification (NCBI taxonomy): domain Bacteria; kingdom Bacillati; phylum Cyanobacteriota; class Cyanophyceae; order Oscillatoriales; family Microcoleaceae; genus Okeania; species Okeania sp. The sequence goes on along the minus strand of NZ_CEZPJD010000073.1, from coordinate 380 downwards.
CCAGTGGGTTTATGGTCATTTAAACATTAACAACTTTTCTCAAGGAGATGAGATAACTAAGGGCGATGTTTTGGGAACAGTTGACTCTGCTAATCACTTGCACTTTGAAACACGAACCCCTGAAGGATTTGGGGGAACAGGAGGCAGAAGTCCTGACAAAGACTTTATTCAAAGAGCAACCATGAGTCCTTTACAGGCTTATTGGATATCAAGAAATTAGTTTATAAAAGTCACAATTACTGCATATTCTTGTAGCGGTCAGTATTTAACTTTCTCAAAAACGATCGCTACTATCCACTAAAACCAACCACAAAATCAACACACTCAACTATGGAACAAGATTTAATCATACAACAACAAATCGAACCACCAGTTTTAGT
>NZ_CEZPJD010000072.1:0-17607 GCF_983059655.1 Okeania sp. | reverse complement strand
TCCCTTTTCTTTGCAGGATAGAGGTCATTTGCCTATCGGGAGATTAATTATAAACTCCGTTCCCACACTAATCTCCGAATTAACACTAATTGTACCTCCATGTTTTTCTACTACAATTTGACGAACGATCGCCAATCCTAAACCCGTCCCTTTTCCTACTGGTTTAGTAGTAAATAGATGCTCGAAAATTTTGGCTTTCACTTCCTCAGACATTCCTTCGCCATTATCAGCAATCGAAATTTTCACCATTTCACTTTCTACCATTGTCCGAATCGTAATCCGATTGGGATTAGTTTTAATCTCAGCCCAATCTCGTCCTTGATTAGATTCATCCAAAGCATCAATAGCATTGGCGAGAAGATTCATAAATACCTGATTTAATTGCCCCGGAAAACAATTAATGGCTGGTAGATTTTCGTAGTCTGTGACAACTTCAATTGCCGGACGATGCTGGTTAGCTTTGAGGCGATGGCCTAAAATTAGGATGGTACTTTCAATCCCTTCATGCAACTTAAATTTCTGTTTTTGGTTATTATCGGCACGGGAGAAGCTGCTGAGACTTTTACTAATTGACTTAATGCGATTACCTGCATCTTGCATGGCTCTGACTAATTTGGGTAAATCTTCTCGTAAATATTCTAGATCGAACTTTTCTAATTCTTTCTCAACTTCCTTCCCTGGATGGGGAAATTTATTCTCGTAGATATCGATCGCCCCCAACAGATCCTTGCTATAATCTTCGACGGCACTAATATTACCCACAATGCAACCCAGAGGATTATTAATCTCATGGGCAACCCCCGCTACTAAATTGCCCAATGCAGACATTTTTTCACTTTGCACGATTTGTAACTGTGCTTGTTGCAATTCCTGAAGAGCTTGTTCGAGTGCTTGAGATTTTTGTTTGATGGCAGTTTCAGACAGTTTGCGGCAGGTGATATCTCTAAAATACCAAATTCGTCCCCAATATGCTCCATCAGATGAGTTGACTGGAGATGATGTCCTTTCGATAACTCTGCTGTCTTTAAGATGGAGTTCGCAGTGACTGGATTCATTGATATGTTCGTATAAATACAAAACTTTCTTTAAGAAAGCATCTGGTTCTACCGTTTGATTCATTGCATAGGCAAGCATCGAAGGATAGTCGCGAACATTTCGTAATTCTGGCGGAAATTTCCATATATCTAAGAATCGCTGATTATAATAATTAATTTCATAGTTCTGACTGACTACTAAAATTCCATCTAAAGAAGATTCGCGCTGTGCTTCTAGGAAAGCTTTATTTTGCCGTAAGTCGATTTCTGCTTGTTTAACTTCTTTGAATAGGCGAGCATTGTAGGCTTCCGCATCTTTTTTTTCAGCTTGAATTTGATGGCGTTCAATAGCTATCCGAGCTAGATAAGTTGCTACTTCTATCAGTTTGCAATCGTGGGGAGTCAGACCACTAGGTTTAGGTTGATACATCGCTAGAGTAGCTAATACTTGCCCCTCTGCACCTAAAATTGGAGTGGATGTACAAGACCGCAAACCGTAGTCTAGAGCCACACGATAGTCTGCCCAGAGGGGATCAGTAGCAATATCTTCAACTATTACAGTGGCTTTGCAATAAGCGGCTGTACCGCAGGAGCCTACGTTTGGCCCGATTTTAATTCCATCTACTAAATTGTTGTAGGCATTTGGGAGACTAGGAGCCGCACCATGTCGCAATCGTCCTTCAGCATCAAGAAATAAAAAAGAACAATAGGCAGGATGGTGAGATTGTTCTTCAATATAAAGTGCAGTTTCTTCTAACACTTTCTTTAAAGGCAATTCTTGAGTAATCAATTCCAAAATTCGTTTTTGACCATTGGAGAGGGCAATGATTTCTGCTAACTCCTGAGATTTTTGCTGGGCATTTTGGAGGGAGCATTCCAGTTCAGCTGCAAAATCCCGTACTTCTTGATATAGATGAGAATTTTGAATGGATATAGCCGCTTGGGTACAGAGGAAGTTGAGCATGAGAATACGATCGCTCGTAAAGACATGACTGGTAAATTGGTTCTCCAAATACAGTATGCCAATCAATTTCACCTGATTAATCAGAGGTAAACACAACGCACTTTTTGGTTGTTGTTGGTTCAAATATTTATCAACTATAGGCAAATCGGTTTTGCCATTATTAATGACTACCATTGCTTGGCTATTTTTGACATACTGAATCAGATGAATGGGCAGGTTAGTACTGGTATCCAGAGAATCTGCACAAATCTCAGTCACATTCGATGTAGCAGTAGCGACAACCTGCCAGACACCGTCAGAATTAGGCAATACTAAGGCACAGCGATCGCCACCGGAGTTTTGCAAAATAATTTGAGTAAGTTGACGCAGTAGATCGTGAAAATCAATAGTGCTGGAGATGCTTTGAGATGCTTTGAGGAGCGCAGCAAAATCTAGAGATGTATTGATGCCTGTAGTGGATGAATTGGTTTTTATTGAGGTATAACTTGAATTATTAGCATTACAAATGCTTGCTAGGGTTTCTAGTACATTCAAGGATTGGGAGTCGGACTGGAGAATAGGGCGCAGTAAATTGGGATAACGATATTCTAGATCGGCAGTTTTAGCTTTCGCTCCCCATTTGGCATAGCAATAGTATGCTTCCTGCATATATCCAGCCGCAACTTTTTCTTTCCCCCAACTCAGATAGAATTTAGCAGCTAGTTCATTACTGAGTGCTTCTTCATAAATATACTCATTAGCTTGGGCTGCGATTATAGCTTGTTCATATAAATCAATCGCTGTAGTTTTTTGCTGATTTAGCCGTGCTTTTTCTGCTTGTATTAGTAGACACTTATGAAGAATATTTTCTGGACAGGCTGCTTGCCAATTATTTAATTTTTCTTCTAGGGGAATAAGTGCTTGTAAATGGACTTGATGCTCTTGCTCATCACTAGCAATTTCAGCTAAAGCGAGATGCATTAATGCAATATAAAAAACACTAGAAGAAACTTTGGCATGAGTGGGAACGGTATTTTCAATCATGCTTAGTTGAGGGATTAAATCAGGGTATGTGGCTTTGTCGTCAAATAAATAAGCGTGGCGAATTTTCACAGAATAAAACCAAGCTAGATGATAAGGCGTATGACTGTATTTTCCTAAATATTCAGATTCACTAAAATTTTCATCATCAAAGCTGAAGAAATTTTTTGTCAAACCTAAGAGATTACGAATCGGTTGAATAACTCCAACTATCAGGGCCTCTAGGTTTTCTAAACTTTTGATGTGATGAAGAAAATCGGCATGGATTTTGGCGATCGCATATAATTCATCCAGTTTTTTACCGTAGGTGAGGCGATCAGAACCACTTAGCATCATAATAAAGCTAACTGTCAGCCAGTTTCCGGCTTCCATGCTATATTTGTAGGCATTTTCGTAGTAAATATCTGCTTCGCGAATTGGGCGACTCCAACTATGCACATCAGCAGCAAAAAGGAAATTGGTCATTCCCCGCACATCAGCATTATCAAACTCTTCGCAAAGCTGTACAGCTATTTCCCCAAACTGATAAGCTGTTCCAGAGTCTTTTAACACAGCATTGGCAATTAAGCCATAGCCAACATAGCCAAAGGGAGACATCTCGCTGTTACCATATTGCAAAGATAAAGTAGTCATCTTGGCAAGTGCTAGAAGCGCTAAGTTTGGTTGACCACTAACCCATGCAGTATAAAAGAGAATTTGTAAAATTCGCAGTATTTCTGCAATGTTGTCATCTTTCATCTTGGGAAGATTGAGAATAGATGCAATACTATGCTGCTCTAAAAATTTGTTAACTGCGACAATTTCTTGATTCAAGCCAGCTTGAATCAACTCTTGCTCTGTTGGTATTTCCCAGCCCAGTAATTGTAAACTTTGGCGTTGAATTAGTATTGCTTCCGCATTTCTTCCCTGAAGTTGATATTGAGTCATCTGCACCCGATAAATCACTGCTTTATCTAGGGGCGTTTGAGAGTAAGTGAGTGCTTCAGCATAAAAGGCTTGTGCTTGGTCAAAATTACCACACAGATAAGCTGCTTGTGAGCCATAACGGTGCAGATTGTAGATTAATTCATAGTCAGTTTGCCAAGCACTTACGGGTAATAAATTAATCCCAGTTGTACAATGATTTTGAGCTGCTTGATAAGCTGCAGAGAGTGTCGCTTTTTTTCCTGCTTGCAAGTTTAACTGAGCTAGTTGTTGTTTTTCCACCTGGGTAGAAATTACATCTTGTCCCAAATTAAATTGGTTGACTAAGTCAAAAATCCGTTCTAGTTGTTCCTGCTCAGATAACTCTTGCAATAACAATTGCCCAATTCTCAAGTGTGTAGCTTTTTTTTTGTCGTCAGGTATCAGTGAATAAGCCGCTTGCTGGATGCGATCGTGTAAAAATCTATATGAAGCTGTTACTTGTCCATTGTCATCGCCCAAATTACTAATGACTAATGAATCTTGTTGGTAAAACTTATAAACATCACAAATGGGTAAAATCAATCCTTCTTGTAATGCTTTCCATAAACTAGCTGCCATTTCTATCTCCGATTGTTCCGAAATAATTGCTAAAGTTGCTAAATTAAACTGATTTCCAATACAAGCTGCTAATTTGAGGCTATTCTGGGTTTCTAATGGTAATTTCTCTAACTGCAACGCCATAAAGATCGCAACATCATCTGTGAGTGCCTGTTGATTTACTCGTGCAATATCACATTGCCAACAACCTAATTTAAAATCAAATTGAATGATATTTTCTTGATGCAATGCTTTGAGAAACTGTGTTGCAAAAAACGGATTTCCTTGAGTCTTTTTATAGACTAATTGAGAAAAATTCAATGCTAATTTTTCTTTGCATTTCAATGTATCAGCAACTAATTTATTGACTTGTACTTGACTTAATGGTGTTAAGGTAATTGTATTAATTGTTGCTTTTATTTTTTCAATTTCACTCAAAGTTAACATTAATGGGTGTGCTGGATTAACTTCGTTATTGCGATATGCACCAATTAAGAATAGATAGTTTGTATCGGCCATTAATAACTGTATTAACTTCAATGATGCTGAGTCTGCCCACTGAAGATCATCTAAAAATATCGCTAAGGGATGTTCGGGTTTAGTAAATAATCGAATAAATTTTTGGAATAGCAGATAAAAACGATTCTGGGCAGCATTTCCTGATAATTCTGTGGCGGGAGGTTGCGCCCCAATAATCCTTTCTAACTCAGGAATAACATCAATAATGACTTGTCCATTATCACCAACTGCATTCAGAATCTGCGTTTTCCAAGTTTGTAACTGAACATCACTTTCACTGAGTAACTGCCCCATTAAATCTCGGAAAGCTTGGACAAAGGCAGAAAAGGGAATGTTGCGATTAAATTGGTCAAATTTACCTTGAATGAAATAGCCGTGCTCTCGGACAATTGGCTTATGAACTTCGTTAATAACTGCTGTTTTACCAATGCCGGAAAAACCTGCGACAAGCATCATTTCTGCTCTTCCTCCTACCTTAGTAAAGGGGGTCTGGGGGGGATTACTGACTCTTTCAAATGCTGCTAATAAAGTTTTAACTTCATTTTCTCGCCCGTACAGTTTTTCGGGAATAGTAAAGCGATCGGACAAATCCCTTTGAGCAATAGGGAAGCTCTCAATGCTACCTGTTTTTTGTAGTTTAGTCAAACAAGTTTCTAAATCAAATTTCAATCCCAAAGCGCTTTGATAGCGGTCTTCTGCATTCTTCGCCATCAATTTCTGCACAATTTCTGCGATGACTAGGGAAATTTCTGGATTGATTTGATTAACTAATTTTGGCTGTTTAACTAGATGACAATGTATCAATTCCATAGGGTCTTTTGACTGAAATGGTAGCTCTCCTGTCAGTAATTCATAAAATGTTATGCCCAAGGAATAGAAATCTGTCCGATAGTCAATGCCTCGATTCATTCGCCCTGTTTGTTCGGGAGAAATATATGCTAGGGTTCCTTCTAGTACATTAGGATTAAATAGGGTTTGAGTTTCTCTGGGTAATAGGGAAGCAATGCTAAAGTCGATTAATTTAACTTGTTTAGTTTGAGGGTTAATTAAAATATTGGCTGGTTTGATATCTTTATGAATAATTCGTTCGCGGTAGAGAATATGTAAGGCATTGCACAGGGCGATAGCTATTTCTAAAAAATCTCTTAAACAGCTTATCTTTTTCTCTTTAACCCATTCTTTTAGAGAAATTCCCCCAAAATCTTCCATCACCAAGATATAGCTATTCTCATAGGGTTCTAGGCTATAAGTTTTAATTATTTCAGAGTAGTTGATATTTTTGGCAATGGTATACTGATTGCGAAATTGTACTAACTCGCTGAAGGTGGGATACTCATTTTTCAGTAGTTTGATAACCGCAGGTAATTGGTCATTAGTACAGACTACCTGATAAACTAAAGTCCGAGTTCCATCATAAATTGTTTGGCTAATTTGATAGTTGAGAATTTTCTGCTTGGGGTTAAGATGATTGTTTTGGCTGGGGTTATTCATGGCTATTTTGGATTGAGATTTGATGAGTATGAAGGCCATGGGAAAGTTCACTTTTCCTTAATTGGTAAAGTAATGATAAATTCTGTTCCTTCTCCCCATTTAGAGTTAACTCTAATTATACCACCATGTTTTTCTACGACAATTTGACGAGCGATCGCCAACCCTAATCCTGTTCCTTTACCTATTCCTTTAGTTGTAAATAAATTATCGAAAATCTTGGCTTTCACTTCTTCAGACATTCCTTTGCCATTATCAGCGATCGTAATTTGCACCTGTTCATCTACTAATTGTGTCTTAATGGTAATTCGAGAATTGATTTCTGTATCTCTTTCCCCATCGGATTCATCTAAAACATCTATGGCATTAGCAATAATATTCATAAACACCTGATTTAGTTGTCCAGGAAAACAAAAAATTTCCGGAATTTTGCCGTAGTCGGTGACAACTTCAATAGCCGGACGATTTTCGTTAGCTTTGAGACGATGACGTAAAATCAGGATGGTGCTATTAATACCTTCATGCAAGTTAAAAGGTTTTTTTGTATCGCTATCAGCACGGGAGAAGGTGCGAATACTTTTGCTAATTGATTTAATCCGATCGCCTGCATCTTTCATGGAACTGACTAACTTTGGTAAATCTTCTCGCATATATTCTAAGTCGCTTGCTTCTAGTGCTTCTTCAATTTCTGCACCGGGTTGAGGAAATTTTTCGTTATAGAGATCGATGATACCGAATAGATCGTTAATGTAATCTTGTGTGAAAATGACATTACCGATAATGGAACCAATAGGATTATTGATTTCATGGGCTACCCCAACCACTAATTGTCCTAGCGCCGAGAGTTTTTCCTGTTGTACCAATTGCACTTGAGCTTGTTGCAGTGCCTGGGTACGTTCGTTTACCTGCTGTTCTAAAGTATCCGTCAGTCGCTTTAATCGCCAGTGGACTTTAACGCGAGCTAACAATTCTGCTTCTTCAAAAGGTTTGGTGATGTAATCAACTGCACCTAATGACAAACCTTTGACTTTGCTCTCAGTATCGGCCATGGCTGTCATAAACAGTACTGGAATCCCTTTAGTTTCTGGGTTTGCCTGAAGACGACAGCAGGTTTCAAAACCATCAATTTTCGGCATTTCAATGTCCAGCAGGATCAGATCTGGATGGTGGCGTTGCACTTGGGCTAGAGCATCTTCACCGTCAACTGCCATGCGGACTTTATAGCCAGAAGCTTTCAATGCTTTTGACAACACAGACAAATTAGTGGGGCTGTCATCCACAATCAAAATAAATGGTTGAGTTGGATTTGGCATGAGTTTCTGTTCCTGATTAAGTGAGGTAGTGTTGGATAAATGTCCGCAGTTGTTGGATTTCGCAAGCTTCTGCCAGGCTTGTCAGTTCTTGGGTAAAGGCAGCAGTATTGGTATCCTGAAGTTGTTCGGCGATTTCGATGATGCCATCAAGTTCTCCATCTTGGGCTAATTCCCAGAGTTGCTGCAAAATTTCTGTTTCAGGTGGCTGTATTTCATCTGCAGCAACCTCAACATTCTGCTTTTTAGTGTTATTGGTATCATAAATCCAATCTAATTGCAGATATTTTTGTAGAAGTTCTAGTAAAGTTTCAGCTTGTACGGGTTTTGGTAAGAAATCATTCCCTCCGGCATCTAGGCTTTTGTGGCGTTCGACATCAAAGACACTGGCGGAAGAAACGAGAACAGTTTGGTTTTGCAGTTGGGGATGAAATACCCCTTCGGAGTCAGTTCCTGAACGCAACTTATATAAAAAATCAAACCCATTCATTACAGGCATGGATAAATCAGTAATAATTAAATCCGGCGATGTTTTCAGTACCTGTTCGATACCCTCTTTTCCATTGTTGGCTTCGATAATTTCAAAGCCGATAGGTTCTAGAAGATTAATTAATACGGAACGATTTTCCCAACGATCATCAATGATCAAGATTTTGCGTTTTTCGCCTTTGACCAAATGGGAAGCAGTCGGTGTTTCGATCGCCACTATCCATGGAAGCTCATCACCAATAGTGATCTTGTGCACGTAAAATGACTTTCTCCAGAGCCGGACTTTAGCCATATTAGGAATACTCGGTACCCAAAGGTAGCTATTTTGATCGAGCTGATAAATTTCACCATTCCGGTCTCGATCAAAGGTTTGCCCTACTTTCAGTTCATCGCGAGTGGTAGTAATGACGCGATCTTGTATATCTAATAAACTCACTAGCTGAGTTGATGTAGACTGACTGGATAGCCATGTTTTTTTCAGGGCACTTACATCAATTTCTGCAACAAATTGGCCCACCAGGTTGTCATCTTGCCAAATGGGTATACTCTGAAAGATAGTCGGTGAATTGGATATCATCATCATCTCAGAGAGCATTGGCTGTTTTGCTGTGAATAAAGCCTGAAATGGTAAACTATTTAGTTGAGTAAAATTTTGATTGGCGTTTTCGACAGTGGTTGAATTGAGAATCTGCCCATCTGTGTCTGTAATGTAAAGATTACGAAAATCAGGAATGGTTTGTTGAGCAATTTGAATTATTTCCTGGAGCTGGGAACGGTTTGATCTATTCCGGAATGGATAGCTATCTTGAATATTGGATGCGAGTGCTTGCAACTTCTCCTGGTTGTGATGATACCAGTTATGTAGATCGGAACTGACATTTTTTCTGGTGTCTTCTAGCCGAACTAAAACGTTGTTCTCTTGAGCAGAGGTAGCATCCTGACAGTTCCAAATAGTCAGTACCATTGCTGGTAGCAAAACAAAGGCCACTAGCAAATTAAGGATGGTCTGCTCAAAGGCATGAGTTTTAATCTTCTTGATACTAAACCATTGAGCAATGGGTGTGTGAGTCAGAATCAGACTAGCAATTAAGGCATTGCAAATTTGATTGAGTGGATTTTTGAAAGAAATGAATAAAACACTTTGAGGGGGAATGTTAGCAACAAAGATATAGAGGAACCACAGGAGTGGAAATCCGATAATTCCCCAATAAAAAACATCGAGGAGCAATAAGTTGCTGCTGCGCCGTCGCAGTCCCCAACCGACAAAAATCGCTTCTAGGGTATAGAGAATAAAGGCAGAGGGGTGATGCCACAACACAATTGTATAGGAGCTGGAAATCACGGCAGCAAGCGTGCCCCAGCCCAACCCGTACAGTCTGACAACTAGCATGGTAAAAATACTGCCAAATAGCCAGTCTATATGAAGAATTATGGGGATTTTGAAGTAATTACCCATATACCCTGCCAACAGCAGGCAGAGCAAAACAATTGTTGTTCTCAACCGATTTTGGGACTGATTTTTGTTTCTGTGTAAGTTCCAAGATTCTGCAATATTTCCTGCCATTGTTTCCTTAATTAATGTTAAAATTTTTTATTAAAATAAAGTTTGATAGAATTGTGCTAGTAATATCTAACGCAGTAGCATCGATGTTATTCAGTATTTAAAGATTGTAGGGCTAATGGCCATTTGCTAACGTAGAAGCTCTCCACTTTAAATATTGCAGAGCAAAACCCCCTTACGCATTGTATGAAGATCGAAGGAATTATATTACTCCGATTTATCGGGAACCTTAGCCAACAAATTTGATATAAGATTTCGATACAGTTTCAGTGATTCTTTCATGTTTTTATATTGTATAATTTAAAATAAGGACTTTTTTGTAAGTTTAAAGAAATGTTTACTGAAGAGGAAGGATGATTGTAAATTCTGTTCCTTCTCCAGGGTTTGAGGCCACATCAAGATTTCCTCCATGTTTCTGTTCGATGATTTGACGGGCGATCGCCAATCCTAAGCCCGTCCCTTTTCCTACACCTTTAGTTGTAAATAAGTGGTCAAATATCTTGGCTTTAACTTCTTCATTCATTCCCGGACCATTATCAGCAAGAGAAATTTTTACTCCTTGATTTTCCACTGACGTTGTAATTGTAATTTGGTTATTATTCGCCTCAATTTCTGCAAAAGTTCTACTTATATTTGATTCATCTAACGCATCAATAGCATTAGCAATAATATTCATAAATACCTGATTTAATTGACCGGGAAAACAATAAATTTTTGGTAAATCTCCATAATTTTTAATTACTTCAATAGCAGGACGTTTTTCGTTAGCCTTGAGACGATGTTTGAGAATTAACAGAGTACTATCAATGCCTTCATGAATATTAAAAGGTACTTGATAATCTCGATCTGCACGAGAAAAAGTACGCAGAGAAGTGCTAATATTTTTTAATCTGTCGCAGGCTATAGCCATCGAATCAATCATTTTCGGTAAGTCTTCTAAACTATAATCCAAATCTATTTCTTCCGCATGGTCTATAATTTCATCACTCTTGTTGCTCAGACTTTCTTGATATAATTGTAAATGTTGAATAATATCTGCAATAGTAGGTTTAGCTTGTTGGAGACTAACAGAAATAAAGCCTAAAGGATTATTCATTTCATGACCTACTCCTGCTACTAAATTACCCAGTGCCGACATTTTTTCACTCTGGATCATCTGTAGTTGAGCTTGTTTTAATTCTTCTAGTGTTGTTTCTAATTCCAGGGATTTTTTAACTACTGCTGCTTCAGCTTTTTGACGTTCTCTCAATGCAGCTTGTTGTTCGGTAATATCTCGTATAATTGTTAAGCCATGTAATTTACCTTTATATATAAAAGGTACTGCTTTAACTTCAACATCAAAAAAACTTCCATCCTTACGTTTACCAATTGTTTGAGTATAAAATTCTTGGCCTGTTCTTAAGGTTGTTAAAAAGTTGCTGAAGAGATGAATATAATCTGGGTGTATAAAATCTACTGGTTTTGCCTGCAACCATTCCTCTTGGTTATAACCATAAATCTGGTAAATAGTTGGATTAGCCGCCACCAATTTTCCTGTTTCTAAGTCGCGGATATCTAATCCATCATTAACACTTTCAAAGATACTGCGATATTCCTCTTCCTTTTGAGCAATTTGCCGATTTTTTTCTTGCTGTTGAGCGTAGAGTTGAGCATTTTCTAAAGATATGGCTGCTTGAGCAGAAAGTAAATTAATTACTTGCAAACTTTTATATGTAAATACCCCTAGAGTTAAGTTATTTTCTAAATATAAAATCCCTACTAAATTTTCCTGATGAATCATAGGAGTACAAAGCACACTTTGGGGTTGATGTTCAAGCATATATTCTCCTATTAAACCGGGAATATTCGTTTGACAATTATTGATGAGAACTGTTTGTTTAGTGTTTTTAACGTAATGGATAATTTTGATGGGAATATCTGGAGAATTATCTAATAATTGTGAAGCAAGAGTTGTTTGTATTTTCTGTTGAGAAATCAAAGTAATTCCTTTGACTTGCCAAGTATGAGCTTGAGGCAGCATCAGTACAGCTTTTTTTGCACCAGAGTTTTCGATAATAATACGAGTCAGACTGGTAATGAGTTGGTCTAATTCCAGAGAAGAGGAAATAGCTTGAGCAGCTTTCAATACAGAAGTAAAATCCAAAATATCGGAAAGATTATTGTTGTTAGTGCCATTAGTATAAGTTGATGATAACATCTGATTCAAGTTAATAGTTTCTGTTGGGTTGAATTGGAGGCTTTGTTGTTGGAGGATGGGTTGGAGTAATTGGGGGTAAAGTTTTTCTAGGTCATCAGTTTTGGCTTTTGCTCCCCAACGAGCATAACAATAGTATGCTTCTTGCATATATGCTTGGGCTACTTTTTCTTTACTCCAGTTGAGATAAAACTTGGCTGCTAGCTCATTAGCAAGTGCTTCTTCTTGAATGTATTCGTTTTTTTTGGCTCCAGAAATAGCCTTGTCATATAGCTCTATTGCTTCTAGTTTTTCTCCCTTAATTCGGCAAATTTCTGCTGCCACTAAATCCACTTTATGTTGGTGGTTCATGGGAGCATAGTTTGCCCATTGTTGTTGCAGTTGTGTTTGATTTTTTTCTACCTGCTCTAATACCTTGTTCTGCGGTTGTTGTAGATTGAAAGCAGCTATAGCGGTCAAAGAATCATAGAAGTAAAATACAGGTTCCCCAATTGTGCCAGCAGCACCAATTAAATAGCGATCGATCTCAATGGCATAGTTTTGAGCAGATTCTATTTCCCCAAATAAGTAGCAAAGCATCAACTTACACATATAGAAGAAATGCAATCCAAATAGATCGTTTGCTTCTATTAGCTGTGGCAGAAATTCTGCTTCCTCAAGCGCTTCCCCAGATAAAATAGTCGGATGCTCCGTGACTCCCAGCAAATTTAACATTGCTTGCCAGTAAATTTGACAGTAATTGGCTGTTATCAATTGATTCAGTTGCAAAAACTCATTGCAGTATGCCCTAGTTTCTTCTTTCAAACTACCAAGGGGCTGACCGCACCAAAAAGAATTCCAACAAAAAACATAAGCATTACGTCCAGCAAACTCTAAGTTTCCGACTTCTAAGGCAGTTTTATAGCCCTCCTGTAGAATTGGTAGTGTTTCTTTCAAATGAAATTTACGGTGTAAGATGAATAGCCCAATTACATTTAATACTCCTGGTTTGGCTGCTTTAAGATCGAGTTGGGAGACGACAGAAACTGCCAACTGACCAAACTTCACACCTGTATTAACTTCTTGCATCATATTACTAGCTATGATGCCATAACAGGCATAAGCAAAAGCTGAGGCGGATGTCTTTCCATATTGAATTGATAGTTTTACTGACAAGGCGATCAGTAATGTAAACAAAGGAGAACCCATAGTATAAGCTGCTGCTATTATGCTACTAGCGATTTCAACAATAGCAATTTTCTCCAAATTTTTCATCTGAGGTTGATACGCTAAGTCTTTTATTTCCCGGTCTCCAATTAATGGATCAATCTCTGCAATAGCTGTTTGAATATCTTTTTCTGTAACTATTGCGGGGAAAATTACACCCAGTTGTTGCAATAAATTTTGACCAATGGCAATGGCTTCGACCAGTTTACTCTGAGAAGAATTTACTTGAATTTTAATTCGGTAAACATTGATTTGTTCTAATAAAGTGCCAGCTTTGGCAATGACTGTCTCAATCAACTGTTCCATCGCTTCAAAGTCACCGCATAGCATTGCCAATTCTGCTGCCAAGTCATGGAGTGCTAAAGTCATTTTGTATTGTCTTCGCCAAGAATTTACTCCCAACATTAATAACCCCGTGTTGGCATATTCTCGACCTGCTTGATAAGCTGTTGCACTTCTGGCTTTGCGACAAGCAATTAAATTCAGTTCGGCTAATTCATCTCGTTCTTTTTGTTCACTAATTAAAGTTTTTCCATAATTTAATTGATTAACTATCTCAAAAATTCGTTCTGCTTGTTCGTTCTTGGATGTATTCTGGAGTAACTGTTGACCTATTTGATAATGAGTTGCTTTCTTTGACTCTTCAGGTATCAGAAAATAAGCTGCTTGTTGGACTCTGTCATGCAGAAATTTATATCTAACTGTCTGGGAATTTGTTTGAGTAAATGTTTGATTTTCTTGTCCTATATAAAATTTATAAATATTGCCAGTGGGCAAAATTAAACCTTCTTGTAAAGCTTTCCACAAATAAGTTGCTGTTTCTATTTCTGAGCGTTCTGAAATAATTGCCAAAGTTGTTAAATCAAACTGATTACCAATACAAGCAGCTAACTGTAATATATGTTGAGTTGATTGTGGTAATTTTTGTAACTGCAACGCCATAAATTCTACCACATCATCTGTAACTGCTTGCTGAATAATTTGGGTGATATCACATTCCCAACAACCTAATTGAAAATCAAATTTAATCAGTTTTTCTTGATGCAATGCTTTGAGAAATTGTGTGGTAAAAAATGGATTTCCGTGACTCTTTTGAAAGACTAATTGAGAAAGTGGTAGAGCTAATTTTTCTGTACATTTTAGTGTGTCAGCTACTAAATTATTTATTTGTATTTGATTTAGCGGTGCTAAGGTAATTGTGTTGATTGTTGAGCAAAATTTTTCGATTTCATTCAAAGTCAATATTAACGGATGTGCTGGATTAACTTCGTTATCCCGATATGCTCCTATTAAAAACAGATAGCTTGTATCAGTCATTAATAACTCAATTAATTTTAACGATGCCTGGTCTGCCCATTGTAAATCATCTAAAAATATCGCTAATGGATGTTTGGCACTGGTAAAAACTTGAGTAAATTTTTGGAATAATAAATTAAATCTATTTTGAGCAGCAGTACCTGATAATTCCGGTATCGATGGTTGTTCGCCAATAATTTTTTCTAATTCAGGAATAACTTCAATAATTACTTGTCCATTTTCTCCTACTGCTGATAATATTTTGCTTTTCCATTGTTGGATTTGAGGCTCAGTTTCTGTTAATAATTGCCCGATTAAATATCGGAATGCTTGTACGAATGCACTGAAGGGAATATTTCGTTGAAATTGGTCAAATTTGCCTTTAATAAAATAACCCCGTTGCTTCACAATGGGTTTATGAACTTCGTTAACAATTGCTGTTTTTCCAATACCTGAAAAACCAGCGACTAACATTATTTCTGTTGTTCCCTGACTGACTCTTTCAAATGCTTGGAGCAAGGTATTTATTTCGGTTTCTCGTCCATAAAGCTTGTCAGGAATCATAAAGCGATCGCCCACATCCCGTCGGCCAATTTCAAAGTCTTCGATCTGCCCTGTTTGTTGAAGTTGCATTAAACAATTTTCTAAATCATATTTTAACCCTAATGGATTTTGATAGCGGTCTTCGGGATTTTTAGCCATTAATTTGGCCACAATTTGTGATAATACGGATGGAATTTCTGAATTAATTTCCTGAACTAATGGTGGTGTTTTGGCAATATGACAATGTAGTAATTCCATGGGGTCGTTGGATTGAAAAGGTAATGACCCTGTTAATAATTCATAAAAAGTTACTCCTACTGAATAAAAGTCTGTACGATAGTCAATGCCCCGATTCATTCGGCCTGTTTGTTCTGGGGAAATATAAGCAAGTGTTCCTTCTAATACATTGAGATTGATTAATGTTTGAGTTTCTTTTGGTAGTAAAGATGCGATACTAAAGTCAATTAATTTAATTTCTTTGGTGTGGGGATTAATTAAAATATTACTCGGTTTGATATCTTTATGAATAATCCGTTCGCGATACAGGATTTCTAAGGCATTACACAGAGTAATTCC
Source organism: Okeania sp. (assembly GCF_983059655.1). Taxonomy (NCBI): domain Bacteria; kingdom Bacillati; phylum Cyanobacteriota; class Cyanophyceae; order Oscillatoriales; family Microcoleaceae; genus Okeania; species Okeania sp. Next base: position 1,904 of record NZ_CEZPJD010000072.1, on the reverse strand, counting down.
TACTTCTAAAAACTCTATTAAAGATAGTTGTTTTCCCTTTTTTATAACCCATTCATGAAGAGAAATACCGCCAAAGTCTTCCATGACCAAGGCATAACCATTTTGATAGATTTCTAGGCTATAAGTTTGGATAATTAGAGGTGAGTCGAGATTTTTAGTAATAGTATATTGATTGCGAAATTGTACCAGTTCGTTAAAATTAGGGTAAGGATTTTTCAGCAGTTTGATAACTACAGGTAATTGGTCACTCTGGCCATACCCTCGATAAACTAGAGTTCTAGAACCATTGTAAAGTTCTTGGCTGATGTGATATGATAAAAAATTAACTCTATTGCTAACCATACTGCTAAATCCTGCTTCTTTCTAAATTTAGTATTTCAAAAATTTTGAATTGGTTTACTAAATCATAACAAAAAGCGATCGCAGTTAATATTTGGCCTAGTGATAGAAATACGGAGTGACTTTATATTCTTCAGTTTTATAGCGCTAGGGAATAGGGAATAGGGAATAGAGTAAATCTCCGAAGGCGGGTGCTAAGAAACAGAAAACCCCTAACAGTAATGTTAAGGAATACCGTGCTGTCTTGTAGAGCAGCGTCGGGAGGATGTCAAACCGAAATACTTGACATTTATGGAATTAACGATCAAACTCCGTTCCAATTTCTTAGAGAATGCTACGCAAACGCGATCAAACTCCGTTTTATCCGATTTTTGAAACTAGGCAAACAATCAACGAAGGCACAAAGCAGAATGATTATAGAAGAATAGCGAAAAACGAGGTGCATGATAACGGGATTTGGTTTTATACCCTTGTTTCTTTTGATCGCAGGCAGAGATAGGGCAGAAGGGACTCCTGCTCTCTACCTTTCCCGATCGCTAACGTTCCTGCAACCAACTCAATAAATCTTCCAGACTATTGAAGTCTAAAAAATCTTCCCCTAAATTATCCAAATCTGCCACAGATAAATCTTCAATTTGACTAATTATTGCTTCCGGAATTTCTCCAAAACGCTTTTTAAGTTGACGTATTACTAATTGCGCTCTCCCTTTTTGTTGGCCTTTTTGTTCCCCTCTTTGTTCCCCTTGTTGTTCGGCATAAGTTATCCGTCCCCTTTCATCTTGCATCAACATTCCTCGGCGATCGACTAGGTCTAATTCTTCCGCTGTCATGTTAATTTTATTGGCAATATTTAAAGCCTTTTCTATTTCCAAAACTTCCCCTAAATTCTCTGGGATACTATCCAAACTGGTAGCCTCTTTCAGAAAATAAATCCACTTATCACTCAAACTATTTAACTGAGACAAAGTTTTCTTAAACTTGGGCAATTCTACAAAAAATAGTCGTAATTCTTCTTCTAGACATTCAATTTTTTTTTTCTTATCCTGAAACACGAATTCATTGATAACATCCTCAGTATCTTTAAATAAAATAAAGTCCGTAATTGTGACGGCTATCGCTGGATTTAGTAGAGGATAATTCTCTCCAGTTTCTAACTGATTAGCATAGGCTTTAGCTAAGTTATAAGCTACCCGTTTATTAAAAGCAGCCATTCGCGCTACTTGCATTTCAATAACTACTATAGAACCATCTACTAAAACAGCTTTTACATCCAAATAAGTATCTTTTAATGAGATTACTTGACCGGGATTAAAAGGATTAACAATTGTCAAAGACTGAATAGTTTTTTCTCCCCCATAAATTATGGCATTGAGAAAGCTAATTAAGATATCTTGACTTTGTTGCGAACCGAAGATTTTTTTAAAAGCATAATCTATCTTAGGACTAACAAATTTCATAGTATTTTTTCTCTCAATTAATTTCGTAACGTTCTTTTTTCAAATTGGTATTATATCATGTCCGGATTATGTCGTTTTCAAGGTGAATTTGCGTAAGTCCTGACTTAT
>NZ_CEZPJD010000071.1:2443-17979 GCF_983059655.1 Okeania sp. | reverse complement strand
ACCTATAGAATTCAATTTACTCCTCATTTTGGCTTTGATGCAGCTAAAGTTATAGTTCCATACTTAGCTGAACTAGGAATTTCTGATATTTATGCTTCTCCTATATTTAAAGCAAAAACAGGTAGTAACCATGGATATGATGTAGTCAATCCTAATATACTTAATCCTGAATTAGGAGGCCAAGAAAAATTTACCGAATTAGCTACAGAAATCAAAAGTAATGAAATGGGATGGCTACAGGATATTGTGCCTAATCACATGGCATTTGGTAGCCAAAATCATATTCTAGTAGATGTCTTAGAAAATGGTCCTGAATCTCAATATCGTGACTATTTTGATATTGACTGGAATCATCCTTATGAAGGAATCAAAGGTAGAGTTTTAGCACCTTTTTTAGGTAAGTTTTATGGAGACTGTCTCGAAAGTGGAGAGTTAAAACTTAATTACGGTCAAAATGGATTAGCTGTTAACTATTATGACCATCAATTTCCAATTAGAATTGATTCTTATACTCAAGTATTAACCTACAATCTCGGCAAATTAAGAAATAAATTAGGCAGAAAAAACCAAGATTTTGTTAAATTACAAGGAGTTCTCTATAGCTTAAAATATATCCCTTCTGGATCTGAGGGTAGAGAAAGATATGACCAAATTAGTTTCATCAAAGGGATGTTGTGGGAACTATGGAATGAAAATCCACATATTAAAAAATTCATTGAAGACAATATAAAGACTTTTAATGGCGTTCCAGGAAAGCCAGAAAGTTTTGACTTATTAGATAAATTATTATCCGAGCAATACTTTCGCTTATCTTTCTGGAAAGTGGGTAATGAAGAGTTAAACTACCGAAGATTTTTTACAGTAAATGATTTAATTTCGGTCAGAGTAGAAGATGAGCAAGTATTTAATACTACTCATGCTCTAATTTTAGAAATGTTAAAACAGAAAAAATTTACAGGTTTGAGAATCGATCATATTGATGGACTGTACTCTCCTGCTCAGTATTTAAACAGACTGAGAGAAAAAGCAAATGCTCCCTATATAGTTGTCGAAAAAATTCTTGAACCCAGCGAAGATTTACCTGTTAATTGGCCAGTTCAAGGAACTACAGGTTACGATTTTTTAAACTATGTTAATGGTCTTTTTTGTGACCATTTTAATGAGGAAGAATTCGATCGGATTTATTCTCGTTTTATTAAAGGTACTTCTAATTATGGGCAGCTAGCTGATGAAAATCAAAGGCTGATTATTAATAAACATTTAGCAGGAGATATTGATAATTTAGCTCACTTACTTAAAGATATTTCTAGTAAATATCGATATGCCAGCGATTTTACTATTTTTGGTTTGAAAGCAGCTTTAGTAGAAGTTATGTCGGTGTTTCCGGTGTATCGAACTTATGTTAGTAAAGAAGGGGTTAGTAACGCAGACCGAGAATGTATTCAGAGAGTAATTGCTAAAACTAAAGAGAAAATTCCTTTCTTTATTAATGAACTTTTGAATGAATTGACTTTTATTGAGAAGTTCTTGTTGTTAGAATTTGATGAGCATTTAAACCAGGAAGATAAAGATAAATGGCTACACTTTGTAATGCGGTTACAACAATTTACCGGACCTTTAATGGCAAAAGGTGTAGAAGATACTGTTTTATATGTTTATAATCGACTTATTTCTCTGAATGAAGTTGGTTCAACTCCTAGTAAATTTGGAGTTTCAGTCGAAGATTTTCATGGATTTAATCAACATCGTATTGCGTATTGGCCTCACACTATGAGTGGAAGTTCTACTCACGATACAAAACGTGGGGAAGATGTCAGAACGCGAATTAATGTACTATCAGAAATTCCAGAAGAATGGGAAAGTTATCTACAAAAATGGCAGGAGATTAATGCAACTCAAAAATATTGTGTAGCAGGTATAGATGTTCCTGCATCTAATGATGAATATTTTTTATATCAGACTTTGTTGGGTGCTTTTCCCTTTGATGAAAGTGAATATCCAACTTTTGTCGAAAGGATTAAAGAGTATATTATTAAAGCAATTCGAGAAGCAAAAGTTAATACAGGTTGGTTAAGACCGGATGATGATTACGAAAGTTCACTTATTAAATTTGTAGAACATCTACTGAAAAAGTCAGAAGATAATGAATTTTTACCAGCTTTCCGACCTTTGCAACGTAAGGTTCAACATTACGGTGTTTTTAATTCTTTATCTCAGACTTTTTTGAAACTTACTTCTCCTGGAGTTCCTGATATTTATCAAGGTACAGAATTGTGGGATTTGAGTCTTGTGGACCCTGATAATCGTCGTCCCGTTGATTTTGAAAAAAGAGCAGAGTTTCTAGAGGAAATTAAAACAAAAATAGAGTCCGATATTTTAGGATTGATTGAAGAAATTTTACAAACTCCAGAGACTGGTAAGATTAAAATGTTTTTAATTTACCAAGCTTTGCAAGCACGCCGAGAGTATTTAGATTTATTTCAAAGAGGAGATTACCAAAAGTTAATTGTTATGGGTAGTTTGAAAAATCATATAGTTGCTTTCTCTAGAAAATGGGGAGATAGTACAGCGATTATTATAGCTCCCAGATTATTAACTAAATTGATTCAAGAAGGAGAAAATCCTTTAGGAGAACAAGTATGGCGTGAGACTCGAATCTGTTTACCTTCTGGTTCTTCTTTGGTGTGGAAAAATGCAATTACTCAACAAAAACTTCAAGAAGAGAAAGAGGATACTTTATGGATTAGAAATGTACTGAATCATTTTCCTGTAGCATTATTAATTAATGAGCAGGGTGAAACAAATAATGATTCTGAACTAACGGTAGATTCTCACAATTAAGTATACTTTAGGTTTTAATTTTGAGATTTTATCAAAATAAAATTTAGCCCGCCAGAAAACTTTTAGAAGGCGGGATTATTTTTCGCAAAAATGACTTGCTCAAGGTACTTTAACCCACATTCCGCACTTCAAAAGGTAGTACAAAAATACCGTAAGAAAGCGATGTAGCTGCCGCTAGGCTCCGCCAACACAATTAATTAAGTATTAATACTGAAAGTCAAGAAAAATTGGCGCGATTAGGATACATTAGAACCCACATTCCGCACGACAAAATGTAGTACGTAAACATGGTAAAACTTGAGTAAGTATTTAGACTCATAGTATTGGGTAGGAGGTGGTCACAAATCAATAAGTTAATCACCAATCTTTACCCTATTTTTTTTTGAGTGATGTAGGTTAAAAGCTTTGACCAAAGGGCTTTGAACTTGCTTGTGACTCCTGCGGGACTCCATGAAAGCCTGATATAATGATATCAGTTGCCGGAAATCGCTAATAGACCAACTCAAAAATTACCAAAATTCCTCTATCACTTGAGCGATCGCGAAGCGGAACGGAGTTCTATCGCATCTTAAATAATTGCCAAGTGGTTAATTCAACTATTATTCAATCCTTGATTATTTTGGCTCTCTACCTGTTTTCATCTCAAGTTTCTTATTCTTACAGTAGATAGTATTTTTGACAACTTGGAGGAAAAAACTTCAATAATTCTAAACGCTCCGGAGTTAGATTAGATATGCTCTTAACTCCGGAATGAATCAATAAATGAATCGACTGAAAACATTGAAATATCCAACGTAATGTTGGTCTATTTGTAGGACGGCCTAATTGATTTTTGACAGTAGATTTAGTCCGGTTTAAAGTTTGACGTAGTTGACGCTGGCCTAAAGTATAAACCAATAAACATAAGCCCATAATTAACCCCAAAGCTTCGATTCGATGAGATGATTTCAGGAAGAGAAGACACTATCAGTTAAAAACAGAGGGTCTTTGAGGAACCTAAAACCTCTCTCAACAGATTGTTGTCCCTTATATTTAGACAACATTTCTTCTGTGGTTAATTCCATCCCATCCAAGATATTTGTTGCTAATATAAATCGACCTGCTCGTTTTTTTTCTAATTCTATTTTTGACTCTCTTAAGTCCAGTTTTACTTGGACTTCATAAGGAAAATATTTATCAGATTTCGACTCTACGAATTGAAAATTAATTTCTGTCAATTCGTGATCTAAAAACTTTTTAAACAGCTTTCTTGCTGCTGTTTCTGCATCTGGTTGACAAACAAACTTTTCAGCCTACATTCCGCACGACAAAACGTAGTATAAAAAATTAGGAGTCAGAATCCAGAATTCAGGAGAAAATAATAACGTACAAATTGAGTATTTATGCTTAAAATTTTACTGAGAATTTAACTTTTGAGAAGTAATTTATAAAGTATAAATACTTACCAAATAATAGAAATTGTATACTACTTTTGATATTACAAATTGACGTGCGGAATGTGAGTTTAATACTAAATTGATATAATGTTTACTAAAACCTACATTATGCACAACAATATGTAGTACGTAAAGAGGGAAAAACTTGAGACTTAGAATCCAAGCTTAATGTAAGCCTTGGGTTATGTAATAAGTTATCAATATTATTATTTGTCTTTTTTAGTGAGTTTGAGTTAAGCCTTGCGTTTATTCAAACTCTTTGAAAAGTCTTGCGAGGGCCTAATTAAGCCATAGCACAGGCTCTAGAAAATCAACTTCAAAGTCATTGTAATCCCACTCTTCTATAATTCCCATTCCTCCTGACTTCACCGATTCTGTTTGCGGAGCATTCCGTAGGACATTCTGGCTCCTCCTCTGAAAAAAAGACTTTTTCAGCAAACCCTAATTAGTCTAAACTCCAGTTGATTAGACATCCCCAGAAAAGAAGGAGTATGAAGCAGGGAGAAATAATTCATAATTTTATGGATAATCATTGATTTGATTTTTTATTATTTGGAGATATCTATTTAGAAAAGGGAGTATCGACAGTAATATTTTCCTCTTTATTAAATAACCGCTCACAAATACCTAATAAATATGATTTATTACTGATGGGCGATCGTGGCAATGGCTTTTCATTATCAGGCCAACTAGGTAAATCGAAACATGGACAACAATCTGGGGGCATTCCTTTGACACGAGATGGGATAGGCATGGAACAACGGGCACAATCACTAATGTCCCATTCTGGAGATAATAATTCTGCAATTGTTTGATGTGTCCCCTCCAAAAAACAATCTCCTGATTCAGAAGATAAAATTTGTTGCCAGCATGATTCAAAATCTTGACTGTAGCGATCGCCTAAAAGTACAGCTTGAGGTTTTATAGCTACTTGACCATTCCTGATTAATACTTTCTTGCCTAACTGAAACCAATAGGCAATATATTGTTTGACTCGATTGTGAGATGCCATAACTCTTAGCTCCGATATTTTCCGTTTAATTGAACTTCAAAGCCAATAAATAGCCTCGTTCATCTACCTTCATTCTAACTTTTCTATTGTCAACATTGGGGAGTGAACCTAATATTTTATTTCTTTAGAATAAATTAAGAATTAAATGTTTAAAGGTGTGCCTAAAGTACTAAGATTCAAAACATGACCTCCTGTGACAAGATAAACAGACTGAGAAATGACTCCAATTCGACGAATCAGATAACCAAGGCGATCGCGAAATAGCCGTCCGATAGGAAATGAAGGAACTACTCCCCAACCTGTTTCTTCACCCACTAAAATTACATCACAATTAGCTTTTAATAAAGCTTCAATTAAAGCGGTTATTGTTTCATTCCAAGCTGCTTCATTTTGTGACAAAATATTAGCTAACCAAGTACCTAAAGAATCTACCAAAATACAGTAATCTTCATGTGCATAAGTAGTCAAAGTTTCTGATAGTTTCACAGGTATTTCTAAAGTAGTCCAATCACGAGGGCGACGGTTTTGATGTTGTTCAATTCGAGTTTGCCACTCTAGATCGTTACCATCAACTTGAGAAGTAGCTATATAAATTACTTGTTTGTGAGAATTAATAGCCAAATTTTCAGCCCACTCACTTTTACCAGAACGAGCAGGACCTGTAACCAAAATTATTTTCTTAGAAGTGACTGGAGGAGAATTCATGAGAATGCAAAAAGATTATCCAGTGTAAACTGTTGTTTACTAACACCAAAAAATATAGACTATCCTGGACAAACATCTACAAAATGTCTAGGATGTGAGACAATCTAGAGCAGAAAAATTAGGGACCTGACACGAAACTTGAGTTCATGTCAAAGCTATCACAAATATGATTGACACCCAAAGACTTGCTCTGCTAACCTTAGAGTGAAGTAATTCAATGTAAGTAATGGCCAAATCTCACAGTTCCTTAACAGGGATAGAAGCCAAAATTGAATACCATCCTGCAAACACAGAACTCGGAGCATTGTATGAATGCTGGAAACGTTCTGCTGTTAACTGGATGCAAACAGAAAAATTGTCAGAATCTGAACTAGAAAAGCGTCTGATGAAAAAGTTGAACATTCAATGGGCATGGGCTGATTCAATCGCCACTGAACCAGCTCAATGTTTAAACCAATTAAAAACAGCTAAAAATAACTATATCACTAAATTAGAGTTACAATTAAGCGCCAAAACAACTGGAACAAAAAAACTCATCACTAAGCTAGAAAAAACATTAAAATTAGCGACGAAAAAAGGTTTTCCACACACACAAGCTCGAAATAAATTTTTTCATCAATTGCTCTTGTTAAAAAGTAAAATTCAGAAAATAGCTAGTCTGAAACGAAAATTAAAGAAGTTAAATTCTACAGAACGTTTACATATTTGTTTTGGTTCTCAGAAATTATTTAATGCCCAATATAATTTAGCAGAAAATGGATATAAAACTCGACATGAATGGGGTGTAGATTGGAGTAAGAAACGGTCAGGGAGGTTTTTCTGTGTGGGAAAATCTCAGCCTGGGGGTGGAACTATGCTCAAAGTTTTTCCATTACAAGAGGGTGGTAAATATCAACTACAAGTTCAATTACCTAGACCATTACAAGGCAAATATGGTCAGAAAATACAGCTAGAATTTAGTGTTTCAGATAGGAATGGGAGATATAGAGCAACAGATTTAGATTATGCCATCAATAGTTTAAAACCAATCACAATTTCTATTTTTCGTAGAGAACATAAACAGGATAATTGGTATATACATCTTTCAACTTATGTACCAGAAACACCAGTAGTTCATACAAGAAAAAATGGTTGTATAGGTATTGATTTGAACGCTGATTCAATTTCAGTTACTTATGTAAAGTGGGATGGAAATATTGAATATTTAGAAGACATATCTAGAGAGTGGAAAAATCAAACTACAGGACAACGACAAGCATCCATGAGAAATATTGTTTGTCAAGTTGTGTTCTTAGCAGAGTTTTTTGAATGTGCAATAGCCATTGAGTCTCTAGACTTTAGTAAGAAAAAGGCCAAGATGAGTGAAGAAAGTAAAGTTTACAATGAAATGCTTGTCTTATTGTCTACTAGAATATTTAGAGAAACTTTAGAGTCACGTTGTAGAAGATTTGGAGTGGAATTAATCAGAGTGAATCCAGCTTTTACCAGCGTAATTGGAATGATTAATTATATGGCTAAATACGGCCTTAATAGTGGCACTGCTGCTGCTTTAGTGATTGGCCGTAGATCCTTAAAGTTATCAGAAAAAATACCACAGTGTTTGTTGAGACCAGAGGATGTCAACAAACATGATTGGAGTCATTGGCGACGAGTTGCTAGTTTTATTAAACTACATCGTATCCGAAGGACTCAACTTTTTCGATGGAGGAAAGCCCTAGAGGGAATCCGCTCCCCATAGTTTATGGGCGGAACATCAACTTTCACAGCAAGTACACATTGAAACGGGTGAGTAATGAAATCATTTGCACTCACCGATGGCAAATGTCTAGCGCATGTCTAGTTTTCAAGAAGGTGAAAATATAAGGATATTGACATACTCTCCGGCCTAAAGGCGCGGAGATTCTCCTGAAACCAGGATTCTTGGTTTGCTGACGCAAGGCTACGCCAACACTGAGTCCACTTAAACTAATTACCTTGCGATACTTAGCCCAGAGATGATTCTCTCCCCAAGCGTTTGCTCTATTCCAAGAGCCTGTTCCCGTATGCCCTACGGTACAGTTCAAACCTTAAAAAAAATTGGTTCTCTGGTACTTGATGCTTAGAGCTTTTCCATGCACAAGCATTCCTGTGCAAAACCCCATAACTCTTCTCTTGGTCAGCATTCCCTTGCGCCTAACGGCGACGCGGGGTCTGACCGCAGTTTTCAAGGTGCAAACGCTACAGTTAAGTAGCTATAGGTTTTTAGAGCGGTTGAATACCTTTCCGCTGTTTCCATAATAACATAAAGTCCCCCTGAAAGGGGGAGGCTTTAAACCCAAATTTTCGGTAAATTAGTAATTAGTAATTAGTAAATAGTAAATTCGGCCAAAATCTCAGAAAACTCCAATAGTAAAATAGTAAGAATTAACTATGGCCCAAATATCTGCTATTATCTGTACTCATAATCGGGAGAATTACTTAGGAGCTGCCATAGATAGCCTGCTTGGACAGGATTTTCCTGGTAACTTTGAAGTAGTAGTGGTAGACAATGCTTCCACCGACCGCACCCGCGAAGTAGTAGAAGCAAGATATCCCAGTCCCAATCTGAAATATGTCTATGAGCCAATCACAGGACTATCTGTGGCCAGAAATACAGGGGCAAAAGCAGCCAGTGCTGAAATTTTAGCTTATCTTGATGATGATGCTGTTGCTAGTTCCCAATGGTTAAGAGTATTGGAAGAAGCTTTTCAAAGTAATGAAAAACTAGCGATCGCTGGTGGTAAAGTTACTTTGATTTGGCCAGAAGGAATTAGCCCCCCCAAATGGCTTTCTCCAGAATTATCAGGAAACCTCGGTTACTATGACCTTGGTGATTCTGTAGTTTATATTAATCAGCCTGGTTTAACTCCTAGAGGTTTAAATTATTCCATTCGTCGTACATTTCTCGAACAAATTGGTGGTTTTGATACGAACTTAGGCCGAGTCGGCAAAAAGCTATTGTCTAATGAGGAGTTGCATACCACAGAATTAGCAATAAAGCAAGGTTGGCAAGTAGCTTATTTGCCTGAAGCTTTGGTTGCTCATAATGTAGCTCCTGAGAGGGTTAGACCTTCGTGGTTTATTGAAAGAGGTTGGTGGCAAGGCATTAGCGAATGTTATCGCGAACAACTAGCTGGTCAAGCTGGTCTCAGACAACTAGGAAAGGGTAGTGAGAGAATGATTAGAGGTGTGTATAAGTCTCTCAAAAATATAGCAGACCCGGCCAAGCGTTTTGATAATTTTGTCTATGCTTATGCTCAAATAGGCTATCTAGGTGCTGCTATTCAAGGCATGATATCTACAAAGTAGGTTTTAGGTAGTTAGGTTAGGTGGTATGCCGAAATGCTAATCTAAGGCCACTCAACATCAAATCTATCTACCTAAAGGCTAACCCAAGGCAACTCAATACAAAACCCTTAGTGCCTTCAGAGTATAATATAAAGTTATACATAAATATAGTCATATATAGTCAAGTAACGTCAAATATCTTCGTTGATTTATACAAAAGAGCTACTAAATATTTGACAAAATTTAATAACTCCAAGGTCAAAGGTTTACAAAGGTTTAATAGTATAATGAAATTGGCATTTGAGTTTCAGACTAAATAATCAGAAAAATTCCTAAGTCCTCGAATCCTAATATAATTTTAACCCCTTGATTTATGAGATTAGTTGAGAGACATATCCCATACAAAAAATCATCGGTTTTATTCTGAAATTGACCAACTGTGTTTCTTGTCTAAAAATCTCTATAACTATGCTAATTATTTAGTTCGTCAGTCTTTTATATTTGAAAAGACAAATCTATCTTATTATGACCTGCAAAAGACACTCTCTACTCAATCAGATTATCAAGCAATTCCAGCTAAAGTATCTCAACAAATATTGATGATACTAGATAGAAACTGGAAAAGCTTTTTAGCAGCAAACGAAATTTATAAACAGAACCCATCAAAGTTTAAATCTCGGCCTCGTCTTCCTAGATATAAAAATAAAATAACGGGAAGAAATCTTGTAGTTTATACGACACAAGCTATCAGCAAAAAACAATTAAAACAAGGAATTATTAATCCTAGTAAAACAGGAATTTATCTAAAAACATTAGTACCTACTTCACAAATTAAACAAGTTCGTCTCGTCCCTAGACTGAACCATTATGTAATAGAGGTAATTTATGAGAAATGCGAAAAACAATACGAGCTAGAGAAAAATCGTTGTGCCAGTATTGATATAGGATTAAACAATCTAGCTACATTAACTTTTAATCAAGCTGAAATCAAAGCACTCTTGATCAATGGCAGACCGTTAAAATCTATCAATCAATACTATAACAAAGTGAAAAGCTTCCTACAATCTCAACTCCAGGAAAATAGCTCAAGCAAAAGACTGAAAAAACTTTGTAATAAAAGAGAATTCAAAATCAATGACTATCTTCATAAAGCATCTCGTTTAATTATTGATACTCTAATTAATCAGAAAATAGGAACATTGATAATTGGGCACAATCAAGAGTGGAAGCAGAAGATAGGTTTAGGGAAAAGAAACAATCAAAATTTTGTCTGTGTTCCCTATAAAAAGTTAATTGAAATGTTATCTTATAAAGCGAAGATGGTAGGGATAAAAGTAATTATTACAGAAGAATCTTATACCTCCGCATCAAGTTTTATAGATAATGATTTGATTCCTGTTTACAAGAAAGGTGAGAAAAATCAAGTCACTTTCTCAGGAAAAAGAATAAAAAGAGGTTTGTATCGTACCGCTAGCATTGGATTAATCAATGCTGATGTCAACGGTTCTCTAAACATAATGAAAAAAGCAGTCCCAAATGTCTTTGACTATGGGATAGAGAAGCCAGTGCGTTGGGCGGGTTCCCCGACTTGAAGCAACTGGCGTGGTGTTGTAGTTCACCCAGTCAGGATAACACCTGCAAAATAAGGATATGTCATATTTGACTATATTTTTATGAACTATAGCGATAATAAAATAAGGTAATTCCCATTTATTTATAGAATTCTTAACTATGACATCATCTAAGATACCAGTTTCAGTTCTCATCCCGGCTAAGAATGAAGAAAAAAATTTACCCGCTTGCCTAGATAGTGTCGCAAGAGCAGATGAGATATTTGTGGTAGATTCTCAAAGCAGCGATCGCTCTGGGGAAATTGTAGAAAGTTATGGAGCAAATTTAGTACAGTTCCATTTTAATGGTCAATGGCCAAAAAAGAAAAATTGGTCTTTAGAAAATTTGCCATTTCGGAATGAGTGGGTACTTATTGTTGATTGTGACGAACGTATTACTCCAGAACAATGGGATGAAATTTCTGTAGCTATTCAAGACTCAAATTACAATGGTTACTACCTTAATAGAAGAGTATTTTTTCTAGGTAAATGGATTCGTTATGGAGGTAAATATCCTGATTGGAATCTGCGTTTATTTAAGCATAAAGAAGGTCGCTACGAGAATTTAGGAACTGAGGGAGTGCCTAATACGGGAGATAATGAAGTGCATGAACATGTTGTTTTGAATGGAAAGGTAGGCTATCTGAAAAATGATATGCTTCACGAAGATTTTCGCGATTTATTTCACTGGATAGAAAGACATAATCGTTATTCTAATTGGGAAGCGCGAGTACATTACAATATACTTACTGGTCAAGATGATGATGGAACTATTGGTGCAAGTTTATTTGGGGATGCGGTACAGCGTAAACGTTTTCTGAAGAAGATATGGGTAAGGTTACCATTTAAACCGATTTTGAGGTTTATTTTATTTTACTTTATTCAATTAGGGTTTTTAGATGGTAAAGCAGGATATATTTATGGTAGGTTACTGAGTCAATATGAGTATCAAATAGGCGTTAAACTTTACGAACTTAAAGATTGTGGTGGTCAGTTAAATACTGTTAAGAAAATCGAAAAAACTTCTAAACCTCGGCCAGTTGCTCAGGTAGATTCAGCAAGTAGTAGCTAGTAGTCAGACTAAGGTAAGTAAAATATCTAAAATATTTATTTACAGTGGTTAAATTTGAGGGTAATTTCAGTTATCAGTTATCAGTAAAAGTATAAAAGAAGCGACCAGAAAAGCTTGGTTTTATTGCTGATGATTCTGATAGATAGATAACTCTAAATTTATCCTCATACTCGACTTGATAGCTAGAATCAGTAATGCCAAAAATTTAGCTAATTAGGGTTTGCTGAATAAAGTATTTTGGTAAGGGTAGGAGTCTTCAATAATGGATAATTGATAATTGATAATTGATAATTACCTCTCCCTAAAAGGAAGAGGATTGAATAAAAGGAGAAAATTTATTTTTTTCCCCTTGAAAGGGGAGGCTTTAAACCTGAATTATTGAATTATTGAATTATTGAATTATTGAATTATTAATTATTCGGTAAAAATTGTTCCTTGATTTTTCTGCCATAATCATCCCAAAATACTAGCTTTTTGAGCTTGAACAACCGAAAAGCTTGTAATTTTTTCAACAATAAAAGGCTGCAAGCAATATCAGTCAATGCTTTGATATTTAATCAGCAAACCCTAATTAATCTGAAATTTATCGCACATTTAAAAGAGGTAGAAAGAGGACAACTAACCTATTTTCTACTTCCTTATTTTGATTTTTATAGCATTAAGGAAGAAGTAATATTATATCCGCAAAGTCTGGATTAACAAAAATTGTTATTTCACAGGAGTCATTTAAAAAGTACGGGAATTTCAAATCGGTAGGTACCAAGTTTTAGATAAATTGCTTCAAAGACAGAAAAAAAGCTAACCGGGAATTATTCAGATGAAGAGATTAATTACTATCGAAAAATTATTTTTACACTAATATAAACCAGAAAACTAATCACAGAAATAGATGAAATTATTATGTAGATTTGCTATTTTTTTGACTCAGTTCATTAATCTATTCCATAGTCAAAATAAATTAAATAAACCTTTCAAAATTAACTTAACTATTCTGTAGTAATATAATAATCAAGATCCGATGGTATTTTTTTTTAAATTTTAGTAAAAGTATAAAAGTTACTATTTACCTAGTATAAATATCTTTATAGCATAAAATTATTTAATCAAAGTCAAGCCTAAAAAAATTTAACTCTCAATGACGACAAATAACCAACAAACAGAATCTTGGGTCGATCTTCGCAAATATAACCAATCTTGGTATGACCGAGGTAAACCGGGTTGGTTCGTATTACTGTGGTGGTTAGTACAAGCAATTACTTTCCCGCTAACTCCTCAACCTTTATATGGTGTGAGACGACTAATATTAAATCTCTTTGGAGCCAAAATTGGTAAAGGAGTTTTAATTCGCCCCACTGCCAGATTTACCTACCCTTGGAAAATAGCGATCGGCGACTATAGTTGGATCGGAGATGAAGTAGTTTTGTATAGTCTTGACCGTATAGAAATAGGTCAACATTGCGTTATCTCTCAAAAAAGTTACCTCTGCACTGGAAGTCATAATATAGAAGACCCCACATTTGGTTTACAAACAGCAAGTATTAATATTGATAATGGTGCATGGGTTGCTACAGATTGTTTTATTGCTCCAGGTGTTAATATTGGCGCTAATGCTGTTATTGGTGCTAGGAGTAGTGTTTTTAAAGATATGCCAGCAGGTCAGGTTTGTTTAGGAACTCCTTGTCAACCTCGTTACCCAAGAGAAATTAAACATTAGACCTCTCCTCCAAAAGAGGGAGTAGGGGATTTTCAGTAAGCCTTAATTATTAATTATTAATTATTAATTATTAATTATTAATTATTAATTATTGAACTATTCATTCATATTTTTGTAAGTTGCAACTGCAGAAGGCGAACTACGGTTCAAGTAACGGAATATCCAATACTTAAAAACAGCATCTAAAATCACCGGAAAAGTTGCAATAAACAAGAAATTAAAATCCCTACTTTCTGCTACTCCAAAATGTCTAGCAACATTTTCCAAAATCACTTCCCAACCATGAGGGGAGTGAAATCCCACAAACATATCTGTTAACAAAATTAGAATAAATGCCTTAGCACTATCACTAAGACCATATATCACATCATCCATAAAAGACTTTAAAATCTCAACATCTCTTCTGTTAGTAGAAATAATGCCAACAAAAGTAATCAAAGATATAAAGTCACAAAAAATATTTTTAATAGCATTATTACTTCTATTTTTATATTCTGATGCTATTTCTTGAGCTTTTTCTTCTACTTTATGCTCAATCAATTCTTCTCTTTCAAGTTTGGGTATTTCTGAAATTTCTTTTCCAGTTTCATGTAATTCTGGGAATAATTCAGGAGCATGGCCTAAATAAATTTGAAAATGAAGCTCTTCCTCATATTTACGCAACTCCATCAAAGCTTCTTCTTGCAAGTCGCGGTTAATAAAAATCTCTTCTTGTTGAGTAGAGACTGGCAGAAAACGATCAACTAAGTAACCCACAAAAGTTATTTTTGATAACTGGTGAATCAGTAGAGGTACTAAAATCAATAGTAAAATAAATCTAACCGAAGTAATAGTCTTAACTTTAGATTTTCTAAATTTTTTAATTACATCTTCTTCAGCTTCTGGGTCTAACTCTTTCTTGATTCTTTTAAAAGTACTTAATAATGAACGGGGTAGAAAGCTAGTTTCAGGTTGATCTCTTGTTAGTGTTTCTGTAGTATTTATAGCAGAATTATTAGATGATATATTATTAGTAGAATTAATATTATCTTGACTAGATATGATAGCTAAAGAGGATGAAGAATCAGGCGCTTCTACAATAGAATTAGATGTTTTAATTGGAGATTTTGTTTGTTTACGATATCGACTAGCTACTTTATCAATAAACTCTAATTTTTCCAAAATAATTGATGGTTGGTCCTGAAATTCTTGCTGATAAGATTTATTAAATTTATCCTTGCTATAGCCAAGCTGATTTTTCTCAAAAATACCAACAACTGAAATACTTGCATTAAACTCAGCTAATCTAGTTTGAATAACTGTTAAATATCGCTTCAATTCAGAATTAAAATAAGACTTAACACTATCACCATAACTAGCTGATGTTAAAGAAATCTTTTGACCTTCAAAATGCTTCTCTTCAATCGCCTTAATATTGAGAGCAGCATCATAAGCCATATCTAAAGCTCTTTCAGGAGTTTCTCGAAACCACTCGTTAGCACTCAGAATAGAGAGTTTAAATTGCTTCCAGGAGTAAATAGCCATATCGATTATTTTCTGATAAGTTCAATCAGCTCGCCACTATTTATTAAATTTAGAACTGATAATCTCAAGTTAGTAGTTTAAAGAGCTAGTAATGAACATTTGTATGTTTGATAATAAGCAATTTCAACTTAAAAATAATATCTTTTTACTATTATCAACTTATCTAGTGCCATTACGCGGAAGTTAAAAGTAAAAAGTTAAAAGTATTGATTTGTAAATGTTTTAGGATTCTGTAACTGGTAAGTTATTTCTGCCATCCTATACTAGTATCTTAGCAGATTTTTGCTTTTTAATGTGAGCATAAATACGCTATTCA